>NZ_FQYR01000002.1:887090-1179753 GCF_900141815.1 Rubritalea squalenifaciens DSM 18772 | reverse complement strand
GTCTCTTCCGTGCCCCCCGGCTGGCGGGGCGGGGCGCAATCTACATATTTCCCGGTCCGGGTCAACATCTTTCAGCACCTTTTTTCAAAGTTTTCCCGCACCCCCTCCGCAACCCCTTGAAAACACACACTTTCACGTCCGAAGTTTTTTCGGCGTTTTTGTCAAACAAGCCGCTCAGTGATCACTTCAGCAGGTCCATTTTTGCAAACTCATCACTCAAGCCCACCAAAATAGCTCCAAATTTATTCGATGTTTGTCTCTAACCGAGCATTTAAGGTATCTTTTTGTAGCGAATGATTCGGATTTCAAACATGATTCCGTGGGCCAAACGGATTTTAAAGGCCGCCAGGAACTGGTGGGTGCACGGCCACGCCAACGAAGCTGCTGCTCTGGCGTTCTATTCCCTCTTCTCCCTGATTCCCATTCTGGTCATCGGCCTGACAGTGGCTTCCTGGATCGTAGACAAGGAGACCGCGTTACGCAGCTTGCTGGAGCGCACCACGGATGTAACAGGGTTCAGCGTCACCAAGTACCTCTCTCAAATCCTTTCCCAAGACCTCAACTGGATCGGCTCAGGCGTATCCCCCATCCTTGGAGGTATCCTCTTGGCCTTCTCAGCCACCAAAGTAATTACTGAATTGAGGCGCTCACTCAGCAAGGTATTTGGCACGCCGCTCTACAAGAAGCGTAGTCATGCAGCACTAGCCAACTTGATGGGGCGTTTCACTTCCCTCATCCTGATTGTCATGCTTGGCATCTCCATAGCCAGCGCGGTGATCTACGAAACAGTGATTGCTCTCATCAAGAACTCCCTCTCTGGATCACCCTTCCTCTTGCAGTTCATTTCCATCCTCTCCCCAATCATCACCCTAGCCGCCATGACCCTGCTGACTGCTATTGTCATGCGCTGGTTACCCAAGCGACCACCTAAATTCAGGGAAGCTCTTGTCGGCGGCTTCGCCAGCTCACTGCTTCTTGTCGTCCTGAAATTTGGGCTCACCACCTTTTTACAGCACGCACACATCGGAGACATCTATGGAGGCGCACTGACGCTGGTCCTCCTTCTCCTCTGGGTCTACTTCGTGATGCAAGCCGTTCTCTATGGAGCCGAACTCGCCGCCACGCTAGCCAATGAACGCCGCAGCCTAGAGGATCACGCTGTAGAAGACATGGAAGGGAGCGTTACTGAATATCGCAACCCACAGTCACCTACAGCGCACAGTAAACACTAGGCCTTCGGCTTACGTGCAGCAAAACGCGTGCAATAACCCTGGCCCTCAGAGATATCTAACAAATGGCTCGGCTTACGCCCATTGGCGATCACCGTTTCAATGCCTGAATCTACAGCATACTTCACAGCCTTGAGCTTGGAGGCCATCCCCCCAATGGAAAATCTACCTTTACCGGCGCGGGCGTAATCGAGAACTGATTCCACATCGTTCACATACTCGATGATCTGATCACTCTCAGGCGGCATGAGCCCATCGATATTAGACAGCAGAACCAGTAGACGAGCTCCAACCAGGTTCGCCACACGAGCAGAGAGCATATCATTATCCCCCACACTCAATTCCTCGACGGCCACGGAGTCATTCTCGTTGATAATAGGAATGACATCCGGAAACTGGGAAAGACGAGTCAGTGTATCACTCAATCGCGCACGACGAGCATCATCACGGAAATCATCCGCCGTCAGAAGCACTTGGGCCACTCGTAGTCCGAAGTTACCAAAGAGATTCTGGTAGATATGCATCAATCGGGACTGCCCCACTGCTGCACAGGCCTGACGTGACGGCACGTCATTTGGGTAGGAATCCAAGCCCAACTCGGAGATACCGGCGCCCACCGCACCACTGGAAACCAGGATACACGGCTGACCACTCGCCACCAAGTCAGCCAAACCTGTGACCAACCTTACCAAAGATGCACCATCCAACTGCCCATCCGAATCTCTCGTGAGGACACCTGTTCCGACCTTTACAACGGTATGCTTCATACAACTTCTATTGATGTCGCTGCAGCATCCTGAATGGCTCTGCAGACTGCTGGGAAGATTTGCTTTTTACGGCTCACAACTCCAGACGCTTCCAAGACATAATCACTAGAATTCTCAAACGGCAAGACATCGATAATCTTTGGATCACCTACCGCCACTATACGGCTGTGGTGTTTGGTGATATCCGTCACCGCCAGCAGGGCGAGGTCATAACCTTTATTTTCAGAGAGTTTCTTCAGTGAATCCACCATCTCATCACAGCGTTCATCAAACTTCTCCAAGCTCATTTCCTCCACTTGGGAAATACTGATGAACTTACCGGACTCATTAAACTCCTTACGGTCGGTTCCGATCAACTCGTCCACCGTGCCTTTTAAGAGCAGTGAACCTGAAGCAAAGAAGTCATGGGTAAATTTCTCAGCCTGAACTCCTGCTATGTCACACAACCAAGCTAGCATATCTCTATCGAGATCCGTTGTCGTTGGTGAGGTGAGGTTGAGAGTATCAGAAATAAGACCCGCACAAAGACACATGGCCACCCCCCTGGAGAGCGGTACGCCAAGATAGCGGAATTTACGCGCCACCAGTGTCGATGACGACCCAACTGGCTCGTTCAAGAAGCGGATCGGCTCACGGGAAACCACGTTCCCGCCCAGTCTGTGGTGATCAATCACCTCGACCACTTCAGCCTCTTCGACACCGCGGACGGCTTGAGAATATTCATTGTGATCCACCAGCACGAGACGCGTACGCGGAGGATCCACCAAGGCTGACTTGCGAAATACACCGACGAGTTTACGAGCTCCCGAGCGAGCTTTGATCTTCACCACAGGGAAAAGATCCTGTCGCGCAGCACTCAGACGCTTACGGATATCACTTACCGCTTCGGTAGCCTCTACACAGAGAAATTCATCGCCGAGCGCATTTTTCACCACCCGGGAACAGCGCACCAACTGCACGGTTGTCGCCGTATCGTACTTAGACAAAATCACGATCACGCCCTTCTCACGAGCCGCTTTACACACCTCCGCATCCACCTGGGAACCACCAGTAACCACCAAGAGGCGTACTCCATGATCCACGGCAGTTTCTTGCATCTTTGGTCTATCTCCACAAATCACGATCTGCTTGTTAGAAAGCCCATCATTCTTCACCCTGGCCAGACTATCACCCACAGTACGCTCACTAGAGGCACCTACGAACATAATCAACTCTTCCTCGACATCCTGATCAGGAAGGTCGGCGCCTGCGAGCTCACCATCCAAGGTCTCAAGAATCTTCTGTGGAGAAGCATGAACCGTCTTCACGTTGTAGCCCGTATCAATACTAGGCGGCATGAGCAGCTGCATCAGGTCCGTGAATTGCAGAATGCCACGGATCTCATTATCATCACTCACGACAGGCACAGACTTCACCTCGCTGTTTTGCATCGCGCGGTAAACGGACAAGAAAGTATCTCCCTCACGAACAGCCACATAATCCTTTTCACAGATCAGCTCCGCGGTGGTCCTCACATCCGAAACCAGAGGCGGAGCTTCAATACCGGCCTGCTCCAGCACCCAAGCCACGCGACTCGGGATATCTCCACAACGAATAGCCATCGCATCAACACCTTCAGATGCCCTGAGATACTCAGCCTGACCAATAGCCGCACAGATTGCGTCTGTGTCTGGATTCAAGTGACCAACAACGTAAGTGGGTTTCTGGCTTTTGAGAGTCATAATATTGGATAGAGAGGCGGACAGCTCATCACATTTCGCCGTCATTGCAATACCGAGTTACCGTTTCTTCCATTTTGTCGTAAAAATAAGTCCGCCCATTCCTAGAATTTCAGATTGGCGCACCATCCCTACACTTTCAAGCCATGAATCAGGACGGATAAACGCCCGTCCAGGCACACCACAAGTGAGCCAAAAGAAGCCCTGCATCAGCTTCACTAAAAGAGAGGCCCACCAAGACGATTGAGGATCAAAATCGGTGATCAGCAAAACACCCTCATCCCCCTGTGCTTTTACCAATTTACGCAATACATTTTCCAAGTCAGCTCCCTCAAACCCATCAATAAAGAACTGGGCGATCACCGCATCATAACCCTCATCATCCCAACTCTCGAAAGACTGGCAACACCAGTGAACACGCTCAGCAGCCTCATACCCCTCCACCTCTCGTCTGGCCTGACCAATCATCCGCTGGCTGATCTCCACATAATCTATGACAGGCTCAAGCCCCCGCTCAAACAAAGCCTTTAAAAACCGTCCGTCACCCCCTCCCACGACCAGCAGCCGCGCACCGGTATGATCAAGACATTGCTCCAGTTCATTCAAACAGGATTCTCGCGCCTCCTGAAGCCTACTTGCGAACACCAGACGCTCACAAAATGCATAGACGCGCGAGACTCTTCCGAAACTCATGAAAGAAAGAACATCAACGGAGCCGGCACTACCAAGGCAATGTCCGCAAGCACCCGCTGGGCATCCAAAGAAAACTTGTATCGCTTGCGATTAATCACTTGCAGTAAAGCCGCAGAGATCATCACCGCGTAGCACAGAGGCCTTCCGTAATCATCCACGAAAAACGCCGCAGAGATCATTGCGCCAGCCACGAGAGCCATCAAACCCGCACTCAGTGAGAACTCACTAGCATCCTTCACCTCCTGATCATCAGATCTCCGTGAACGCTCCCACAAATCAATAGCCGTGATATTCATCACGCAAAGCAGGCCAAACAAAACCACGTGCACCGAGAACAGCACCACTCCGAGTGAACCCAGCACCATGATAATATATTCCTTCAGCGCCAGGAGAATCCCTCCAAGCATCGCAATCGCGCCCCCCTCCTGCGAAGCTACCTGCAGAGGAGCAATGACATCACTCAGAACTGCGGGCATGGGCTGGGAATAAATCACCACTGGCACCGCCGTACCGAAGGCAAAGACCATCCCCGCAAAGAAATTCTTTCCGTAGGCGACATCGGCACGATCAAAAGCCGCAACCACAAAATACACGAGCACCAAAAACGCTCCCACCAATCCAGCAGAAAGCATCTCTCGTGACAGCACATACAAAGACGAATAGCCGCTGTAGACAATGACAGCCGCAACCAAAACCAAAAGAAGCCATTTCAGTTTCCAATGGAACTCATGCCTCCATGGCATTTCCCCCTCAACCGGATGCTTCCCACTGAAGACATCCTTAATTCTGTCCAATACATAAACACACCAGACAGCTGCCGCCAATACAGCGTAAGACGACAGTTCGACGTACTGCACCCGCATAGCACGCGCTAACATCCACATCCAGATGCAAGCCACGATGGGCGCATCCAGACTAAGTAGATTTGGCCAAAGCCATGCAGGTGGTCGACGATTCATAGCACTAACTCTTCTGGGAGGACCTATGGCTGGTTATATTCCATACCATGACACTCCTAGTAGATTAGTGCCCCCCTTCGTGATGGTCGCCAGCACCATGATTGTGCCCTTCGTGACCATCAGCTTTCTTTTCACCGTGAGCATCACCGTGCTCTTCTTTACCGTGTTCCTGGTAGAGCTTCTTGGTATCTTCCCAATCGTGCTTCTCGCAGGAAATCATTCCCAAACCAGCTGCCGCAAGGCAGGCACTGAAAATTAATCGCTTCATTACGTGGCAATCCATACCCCCTGCTCCTAGGAAATCAAGACCTCATATGAGCAATCTTTGACTTAGAAGCGGAACAAGCTGCCACCTCTACGCCCCACTAGCACAAAGGCTCCTGCAATCGCCACGCCAAGGAAGATCATCGCCCACACCCCGAGAGCAGAAGCAATCTCGTTGCCATTCCCCAAGGTACTGAGCAAAGCATAGATGGCTTTCGTCACCGGGAAATGCTGAGCCTGCTGGGCCAGAATCAAGCTATCGGAAACCTCCAGCATAGCAAACGCGAAGGCCAAAATACCTCCAGCAGCCAAACTCCCCCCAATCAAGGGAAGACCGATTCGACGGAAAGTTCTTGATGGAGACGCACCCATAGACATCGCCGCCTCCTCCAGAGCCACATTGCTTTGCTGCAAACCAGACACGGCAGCGCGAACCACAAAGGGCAATCGACGAACAGCATAGGCCACAATCAAAAGAAGTGCAGGACTGCCGCCCTCGCCAATCATAAAATGAAACGTCCCACCTTCCCCACTAAGAGCCAGATAACCAAAGGCCAGCACCAGCCCGGGAATGGCAAGCGGCAACATCATCAAAGCATCCAGCACTCCCCTTCCCCAGATCTTACTTCTCACCACGACCCAGGCCACCCCAAGTCCAAGAATAACATCGATCAAGGTAGCTCCTGAAGCATACAACAGACTATTCTGGATAGATCCGACCACCAGTGGATGCCCCAAGCCTTCACTATAGTGAGCTAAAGTCATCCCTTCCGGAAGCACGGTACCATACCAATCCGAAGAGACTGACAAGAAGAACACGCCAAAATGAGGAATGGAGGCGATGGCGAAAGTCATGAAAAACATCAGAGATACAAGCCATCCTTTACCCCCCTTGAGCTTGCGCTCCTTATGCTGTCCCTTGGGACGCGATGCTGTACCAAGCTTGCTACGCCCCATCACCAACTTGGAACTCGCGAACACGATCACGGAGATCACCAACATGACCGCCACCAAGGCATAGGGCATAGGGTTTCCGCTCAAATCCTTGATCCCATCATAAATCTGGACGGGAGCTACGCGCGTGTAATCAAACACCAAGGGCACCCCCAACTCAGTGAACGACCAAATAAACACAATGGCCGCTCCCGCAAAAATCCCCGGCATACAGAGAGGCAGCGTAATCTTCTTAAAACGCTTCCATGGAGACGCCCCCAAGTTCTGCGCAGCCTGCTCCATGGTCGGATCCAGATTACCCAGCGCGGCCAATACATTCATATAGAGAATAGGGTACAAATGCATCGAGTTCATCAACACCACTCCCCAGAAACTCCCCCCTCCTAGCCAATCCGTGGGGTAGTCAGCATTCATCAAACCCAAATCAATCAAGAAGGCATTCAGAGCCCCCTGAGTCCCCAAGATGTGCTTCACCCCAACAGCTCCCACAAATGGCGGCAGCACCAAAGGCGCCAAGATAAGACCCGTCAGCCATTTCTTCCCAGGAAACGCCCAACGGTAGGACGCCAAGGCCAAGGGCAGTGCGATCAGAAAGGTGACTATCGTGGAAGTAATCCCTAACAAAAGGGCATTCCAAAGCCCCTCGAGATAAATCGGGATAGTGAAAATCTTGAGGAAGTAATCTAGGGTAAAACCACCCTGATCTCCAGTGAACGCCTCCCGCATCACTTCACACACGGGATAGATGAAGAAGACCCCGAAAAACAGAGTCACTAAAACCGTTACTAGTATCGCCTTACCGCTTTTCATCTTCCATTAAATCACTGCTTCGCTCGCGCCAAACGCGCCGCCTCCGCATAGTTACGTCTGAAGGTGGCAGCTAAACGCGTAGCCATGGTCGTCGTATCAATCTTCTTACCGACACTGACTTGCTGACGAATCTCAGCCATCGTCCGGTCATAGGAAACATTCGCCACATCGTGGAAATGAGCTGTGGCACGCGGCGGGAAGCCATTCTCCGCAAGAGTGTACCAGGAACTCTTTAGCTCATCGTGCACATCAATGCACATCGCCCGAATAATCATGCGTAATGCGGTAAAGGCTGGACCTGTAAGCTCCGCCTCGTAGGTAAACTCACCTTTATTGACATAGGGAAGAACTTCCGGATCCGTAAAGTCTGCGAGATTCTCCTTCGTGTAGACATCTGGTCGCACAGGCAATCGGCGAAGAGCTTGATGCTTGGGGCCATTCTTGCTTCCCGGCTTTTTATTCCAGAGTACCTGGCCTTGCTCAGACAGCAAAAACTCTACAAAGGCTTGCGCGAGATCCGGATTGGGAGCGCCACGAAAGACTGCCACTGGATCCACACTCGTCGAAGAACCTGACGCTGGAGACATCCATTGTACACGCGAGCTACCATCAGGCTGCTTCAGCTTCTCATTATACGTACGGCCATAAAAGTCTACGCACATCCCGGCAACAGCATCCCCTTGAGCCACATCATGCGGGATCTTGGTAGCCGCATCCGTAAAGTATCTGGCATTCGCCGAGATACGCTGAATCAAGTTCAGCCCCTTGGCCCACCCAATACGTGAAGCACGCGCCCTGCGATCCGCCTCCGTTTCACCAGGCTCTCTCTTCAGGCGGCTCAACTCCACGTGAATTTTCTCCTGCACGAGCATTTCAAAGGCTCTTGCTACCGACCCACTCTTGGTAGGATCAGCCAAAGCCAAGTGACCAAAGTACTTTGGATCCCCCAGATCATCCCATGTCACAGGCGGATCTACCCCAATCCTTTTCAAGCCATCCGTATTGTAGCAAATACCAAATCTGGCCAAGCAGACGCCTACCCAGCGATTCTCTGTGTCGAAATAGGTTTCCCCGGTAAATGTCTGCGGGATGCCCTTCTCACCCTCGAACCAGCTCTTGTGATCTTCAAACACCTTGAGTTTCACAAATCTCCCTCTCTCGGCCATCTTGCCAAAGATATAATCTCCTCCCCCGAAAAACACATCCACTCCAATTCCCGCATCAGGCCCCAACCTCTCCTCGGCACTCTTGAAACTACTGTCCAGCACCATGCGAATTTCCGAGGTTCCGCCCGGTGTACGCCAGTCTACATAAACCGTTTTTCCGGTCTTCGCTTTCCAGTATGCATTGAAGGCCTCGGCAAACTCCCTCCTGATCGTCTCATTGTGAGGCGTCATAACCACCAAGGTCTCATCCGCTGAGCCTGGAGACACCACTTCCCCCTTGCGCAAAACCAGAGGCGCAAAGGCAACCACCATGAGCAGAGCGATAACGCCCACTTTTCTGTTCAGAAACTTCTTCATCACGGACGCAACATCACTACATCCTGCTGTCGAGACGTGAGGGCTACCTCCTCGCCTGGTTCACGGAGCATTCTCGGATTCATTACGGATACTTGCAGATAGATGCCGTCCACACTTCGAATCAGATACTGAATGGTAGGTCCTTGATAGACTCGCTCCAACACCTTGCCATAAACTTGGTTGATCACGTCTCCACTGTCATCGAAACGTAGGGCTTCAGGGCGCACTGAAATCGTCACCACATCACCGACCTCAGGCTTCCAGTTCCTCTCAGTAACACATCCTTGAAAAATCTCACCCGCCCTCGTAATCACTCGCACAACATACTCGTCTTCTGTGTCTTTTACGATCCAGTCCACCTTGCCGCTCATGAGATTCACTTCTCCCATAAACTGGGAAACCTGCTGTGTACGCGGCATCTTATAGATTTCCTCAGGGGTTCCCACCTGGGCTACTTTACCGTCATGCATCACAGCAATACGGTCAGCCACACTCAAAGCCTCTTCCTGGTCGTGTGTCACATAAATCGCAGTCAACCCAAACTCTTTCACAATCCGGCGGATCTCCGTCCGCATCTCCAAACGCAACTGGGCATCCAGGTTTGAAAGTGGCTCATCGAGCAAAAGACACTTAGGCCTAACCACCAAGGCCCTCGCCAAAGCCACACGCTGCTGCTGCCCACCAGATAGCTGATCAATCCGCCTGTCCTCATAACCTCCCAATTGCACCCCCTCGAGAGCCTCCAAGGTTCTATCAACCAGTTCATCCCCTTGAATACCACGTTCCTCCAGACCAAAGGCCACATTTTCTCCAACAGACATGTGAGGCCAGAGAGCATAGGATTGGAATACCATGGCTGCCTCGCGTTTATGAGTCGGTACATTAGTCACGTTCCGCTCACCGAAATAGATGCTCCCCTGATCCGGCTCTTCAAGACCCGCAATCGTCCTGAGCAAAGTAGTTTTACCGCAACCACTCGCCCCCAAGAGAAAGAACAACTCCCCCGCTTCCACATGAAGCGTGACGTCTTTGAGAGCCTGCACACCTTTATCGTAGGTCTTACTGACCGAATCTATTCGAATAGCATCCATTAGATGCTGCATATCCTCACCAGAAACCCCGCCATTGCAAGGAAAGAGATCTGACATGGCACGCTCGAGCCAAAAAACTGCCAACACCCCCAACCACCTCGTGATTTCCAGATCATCACATACAGATCTGAACCCCTCTCTCGCCGACCATCAACGGTTCCTTACCATGCTGAGGAAAACGTTCGTTTAACGATTCTTCACTATTAGGTCTCTCATAATATTGACTTTAGCTCCCCTTAGATGCATTATCTCATTGTTAGACATTTATCTAACATACTACAGAAACCCTCACCAGCCATGAGCGTCATCACGCCCCATAGCTCCCAAGTAAGAACAACTCCTCCTATCACTGAAACTCTCAGTTTGAGAGCCTCAGCAGAGTCACTCAGACAGCTGACTCAGCACTTCCTTCTCTGCCTCGGCAAAACCAGCCGAGCCATCTTTGCAATCAACCAGGACACCCCCTTCAGCGTGTACCCGTCAGGCTATCGAACGACCAGCCACTGACTTGGCCAATGAGAACTCCCCCTCTCGCATTGGAATAGGACTTTTCACTTCCACCAAGTCAGGAGAATTCCATCTACCTCATAGTTTTCCGAGGTTCTGATCCGCCCATTTCACCCTTAAGCATTACGGTTAGATGCATTAAGCGGGGAACGTGCGCCCTATTCCCCCACATCTACACAACTCCCTAAAACCACCCCAAACCCATGAAAATCACCCATTGGATATGCATCACAGCCATCCTCCCATCCATAACCCAGCATCAATCCGAGGCCGCAGTTGTCATCACTGGATTTGAACGCACTCACTCGGCAGAAATCATCAAGAACTCTAAAACCAAAAGCAGCCTGCAAATTTCTACCCCCATTTCCCCTTTCACCGATGAAACGGGAAATACCACCCAAGGCGCATCAAAAGCTGAATACAGCCTGAGCTACTCGCTAGACCCAGGAGCACTAGACAGCCTAACACCCCCCGGAAGCTCGACTGGAGCAAAGCTCAACTGGGTCAGCCAGTCCACCGTCATTCAAGGAGGGAATGCTGACTACAGCTACATGCATAGCGAGCTCTCGTTCAAATTATCCGTAAGCGGAGACCCTGTCATCTTACGCATGGATAAAAGCCAAGTTGCAGGAAGCACTACTGACGGCACCTCCTTCACCATCTTCGACGGATCAGGTGAGCAGGTCCTGCATCAGCTTAACAGCAATGCCTTCAGCACGCTTCTATCACCGGGGGAATACCTAATCTCTTTCCAAAACCACGTATCCGCCACAGAGAGAGTAACCGTCTCAAGCCATTACAATCTCATTTTAGAAATAGAACCTTCTAGCACGATAAGCAGCCCCGAAATACCTGAACCCACACCAGCCTTGATGCTAGGATTAGCTGGAACCACGTTCTTGCTGGTACGCAAAAAGGCCTGACGACACAGCCACGTTCTTTCATGGCGCACACACAACACCCCCCGTTCAGGGCATTCGCCTTGGGCGGGGGAAATACTTACTCGCCAGATGCATGCAGCGGGTAATCAGCTACCTGCTCGAGCTTGATCCCGTAAATTTTAGCAATTTCAGGAGCATCAGACTGTTTGTACACATCCCGGTAATAGATTTCCTCCACCCCATAAGCGCACAAGGTCTGCATGCAAGCAGTGCACGGCATCGTAGTCGTAGCAATCACGCGAACTTCACCTCTCTTGAACAAACTGCAAAGATTGACCTCAGCGTGCAGCATAAATTTCTGCCTCTTATCACGATCATCCCAGAAGCCCTCGGGAGCATCAAACCCCGGAGCCAGACCATTGTAGGCAGTCCCTACAACCCTGTTATCAAAGTCCAAAGCTGCCGCCCCCACCTTGCGATAGGGATCTTCGCTCCGCAGGCTCGCAACATGCGCCAAAGCCATTGCATACTGAGGAATAGACAATCTCTCCTTGCTCATATCCATTTCTGACACATCTTTAGCCCAAGCATCAACTCCCGAATATTTCATATTCACTTCACATGACCCTCATCATAGGCTCCTATAACTGAGTACATGAAATTACCTCCCATCTCCCGACGCAAAGCCATCTTCCTGCTTGGAGCAGGCGCGATTGGCTCGTCATTAGATGCCTTTTTCATTGAGCCCAACTACCTTTCCATCACGGAAAAAGAGCTCAAACTCCCACTTTTGCCATCATCTCTAGACGGTCTCAGGATCGCTCACCTTACGGACTTCCACTATGATCCCGACTCTGATTACGAGCTGCAAGAAGAGGTAATCAAAGCCACCAACGCACAGAAACCTGACATCATTGCGCTCACTGGTGACTTCATCGACAGCAAGACCAAAAACATCGCCCCCCTCCTAGAGCACCTCTCCAAACTGGAGGCCAAGCACGGAGTCTTTGCCATCATGGGCAATCATGACGGCTGGACCACCTCCGGCAATCACATGAAGCAGCTGTTCGAGCAGACGGGAATCACCTTTCTAATCAACGAGAATACCGTCCTGAATATTGGCGGCGACCTACTCGCCATCGCCGGCTCCGACCACATCTGGCATGGCCACCCGGACCTCACTCGCACCATGAAAGGTCTCACCAGCAAGATTCCCACTCTCGCCCTGGTCCACGAGCCTGATTTCTTCGACAATGTCGTCGCCAAGCGAGAAGTCATGCTCCAGCTCTCTGGTCACACCCACGGCGGCCAGTGCCGCGTGCCGCTGATCGGGTACGCCCCAAGAACCGTTTCCTTCGGACGTAAATACATCTACGATACCTTTGAACATGGCCAATCGCGCCTCTTCGTCTCCCGTGGAGTGGGCACCACCGGCGTCCGAGTACGCTTCGCCTGCCCACCTGAGTTGGCCATGCTGACCCTAAAGTCAGCATAAGAGCCCCAACTCACGTCCTCACTATGTGGTTTAAGCAGCTTACAGGGTTCCAAGAAGGCAACAGCCCAGATATTTGGTCAAAAATTCAAATAGAGGGCGATTACATGCATTTTCACCCCACAGGGAGAAAAGCTCGTCACGGGAAACTGGAAATCACCTCCCTCGCAGAACTTCGCACCCGGACTAAATCTCTTCCAGTGGTCGAAGAACCATCTCAGATGCGCGAGCTCGTTGCCGATGTCACCCACCTTCATCAACACCCATCAAATTCCGCAGCCCTTTTTCAAGTAGCCTCCCAATTCAACCTTCTGGAAATGGTGTCTCCCGAGATTACCCCTGAGGATGGTGTTGATGGTTACGACTGCGACTATACGCAGGGGCCAGCCTGCGCCATTGCCTGCGGGGCCGGAACCATCTACAGAAACTACTTTGTACCCATAGATGGAAAAAGGGGACAATGCCGCTCTAGGCAGATTGATTGCCTACGCGAACTTGGCCAAGCCCTTGGAAATAAAGACAACACTCTTTGGCACATGGTGAATGGATATGCTTTACCCACAAGAGCCGGTCTCCAGCAAATTCACGACCATCTATTAACCAAGAGTAATCAAGAGCTAGACTACCTGCGCTCGCTCCTACAAGTAGGCATTCAATGGGATACCGAGGTGACACTCAGCAACTCAAAACACTGTGTTTCTCAAGTATATTGCTCAGCCTTACCCGTAGCCTACTCTGCACTCCCTAATCAGCTCTGGGAACCATTTGCGCGCCTGATCCTTGAGGCCGCCTATGAAGCCACTCTACTGGCTGGCAGAGTAAACAACCATCTGAATTACCAAGACAAAGTCTACCTGACGCTGCTTGGCGGCGGTGCATTCGGAAACCAGCCTGAATGGATTTTTGACGCGTTAAGGCGAGCCTACAGACTAAACCGCAATAGCGGTTTAGATATCCAAGTCGTTAGCTATGGACAGAGTAATCCAGATCTCAAAATCGCACTCAGCGAGCCTTGAACTTCTCTCGCCCAACCTTAGAGAGTCTCCGGTTTACTCAGTAGCTCGACGACCCGCTTAAGCAAGCGGCCAGCATCGCCACCATCGATCACACGGTGATCGAAAGTCAGGTTCAACTCAGCCTCGGTAACGGGAATAAAGGTTTCCACCTGGTCACTCCAGACCGGCTTCTTCACGCCTGCACTGATGCCTAGAATGAGAGTTTCGTTCGGCAAGGGAATTGGTGTCGCCCAGGTCAGGCCAAAGGTTCCAAAGTTTGTCACCGTGGCGACTCCTCCTTTTGTATGTTCCTCAGTGAGACGGCGCGCACGCGCTTTATCCACGAGATCACTGTACTCCTGACTTAATTCTTGAACAGATTTCGTATCAACACTCCTCAAGACAGGCACCATGACACCATCCTCCACCTGCACAGCCAGACCAATATCAAAGGCACGTGGCTCGACAATTTTTCCACCGATCAGGTAACCAGCCGCAGAAGGAATTTCACTCAGAGCGAGAGCGAAAGCACGAAGCACATAAAGCGTGAGACCCGGCTTGGGATTTTGCTGAGAACGGTACTCCAAGAGACGATCCATCACCAGCGGCATGCCGACTGTCGCGAGAGGTCGCGTCCATGAACGGCGCATGGCATCCGCCACAGCCAGACGCATCGGCGAGGCACTGGATGCCGGCCAAGTGCTGATGTACTCCAGGAATTGCTCCAAATCTTCTACAGTAACACGCCCGCCAGCACCACTACCTGTGACCGCAGAGATATCCGCTGCCTGCAGACCTAGCTCATTCATGCGCGCACGCATGCGAGGAGAAATGTAATGCGCCCCCTTCTTACCCATAGGTACAGGCAAGCCTTTCACATTTGGCTCTACAGCCTTGGGCTCAAAATAGCCCGCACCTTCAGTCTTGAAATGAACATTGGCTTCTTCCTCGGCAGCCTGAGCTTGATCATGCTCTTCCTGATGAGCTTCCACGGTTGTGACACCTGTACGCTCAAGCTCCTCCTCAGTCGCCTCCACGGTACCAAGCACACTGCCAACGGCATAACTCACACCCTCCTCTGCCAGAATCTCTTTCACCACACCACCGCATAGCGTCGTCACCCCCATGGTCGCCTTGTTGGTCTCCACTTCGATGATTTCTTGATCCGCCTCCACGGTGTCTCCCACCGCGACATTGAAACGCACGATCGTTGCCTCGGCGATGGATTCACCGAGCTGGGGCATGACTATTGGAATTTCTGGCATGGTTCTGTTTAGAAATAAATTGGGATTAGTACGCCAAAAGCTGGCGCATCGCTACACAAATGGATTCAGGTGTCGGACGATGGGTCGCCCATAGTTTCGGATGATATGGAACTGGTGTGTCTTTGGAATTGAGGCGCATTGGAGGCGCATCCAGCAAATGGAAGCCATCCGCGCAGACACGGGACACGACCTCAGCAGTTACTCCTCCCCAGGGGAAAGCCTCACCCAAGGCCAGCAAACGCCCGGTACGGGCTACGGATGCCACAATTGTATCCGTATCCAGAGGCTTGATGGAACGAAGGTCCACCACCTCAATTTCCCAACCACCTTCTTGCTGAAGAATGTCTGCAGCACGCACCGCCTCGTGCACCATGGCACTGTAGGTCACGATGGTTGCATGCTTACCACTGCGGGTGATACGGGCCTTGCCAATCGGCAGGCCATCTCCTTCAAAGCTGTCGCTCTTCAGCCAACGGTAGAGAAACTTGTGCTCGCAATAAATCACTGGATCATCGAGCTCCACAGACTCGAGCAGCATGGAATAGGCATCTGCCACGGTAGCAGGCGTCACCACAACTACCCCTGGATACTGAGCATAGATCCCCTCCATACTCTGGCTATGGAAAGGCCCGGAACCCGGAGTTCCCCCTGACGGCATCCTGACTGTAATCGGTACTGGAACCCCGGTGCGATAGTAATGAGTCGCAGCTTGGTTAACGATCTGATTGAAAGCAACCGACGAAAAGTCAGCAAACTGCATTTCCACAATCGGCCTCATTCCTTCAACCGCAGCCCCCACAGCCATGCCAATCATGGCGTCCTCACTGATCGGAGAATCGAGCACTCGGTCAGGCCAGAGCTCTTGAAGCCCCTTGGTGGCCTTGAAGGCACCACCAAACTTACCAATGTCTTGGCCATAGATAAATACCTTGTCGTTTTCCTCCAGAGCCTTCATCTGGGCTTCACGAATTGCATCAATATAGGTGACTTCCATGAAATTCTCTTTCCTCGCTTATGCCTTAAATTGTGGACAGGAGTAGGCACTCCACTCCTCGGTGTATGGATTAGGGGCTGACTCGCGCTGGGCGGTTGCCGTAGCAGCTTGGACCTCCTCGGCAGACTCCTTCCACCAAGTATCGATTTCCTCTTCAGTCGCCATTCCGTATTCTGTGAGCTGAGCTCGGCCGACATCCAAACAATCCTGACCAAAGTGACTTTCACGCACTTGCTGAGGAACATAGGAACCATCATCATGCTCACCATGACCTGAGAGGCGTAGTAATTTTGCCACGACCAATTGCGGACCTTCGCCTCTACGAGCCGCATCAACAGCCCCCTGCATCACTGCGCAGGTTGCCAGAAAATCAGTACCGTCCACTGTGTGACCTGCCACTCCATAGCCTTTGGCCCTGTCTGCAAGATCTTCACAAGCATACTGCCGGTTTGTCGGGGTCGAATACGCAAACTGGTTATCCGCAATCACCACCACCATCGGCAGCTTTTCCACAGCCACCATGTTCAAGCCTTCATGGAAAGCCCCAGTAGATGTCCCTCCATCCCCGATACAGGCAGCCCCCACACAGCCCTCAAGCTTGCCCTGAATTCTTCTGGCAAGTAGAGCTCCACCCACCATGGAAACAGACGCCCCCAAGTGACTAATCATAGCGAACATTCCCCCCTTCGGGCGACCACGGTGAATATTGCCATCCCGGCCTCTCATCGGGCCTTCAGCAGACCCCAGATAAGTTCGTGTTGCATCCAGTGGATCTTCCCCCATGGCCGTACGCCCGGCCTGATCACGAATCAAGGGGGCAAAAATATCACGATTGAACTCCAGACAAGCGCCCAAGGAGGCACTCACCGCCTCCTGGCCTTTACCTAGATAGACGCCCCCCACGATCTTGCCAGCCTTATACAAACTGCTCAATTTCGTCTCCAACACACGGGCTTTCACCATGGCTTTATAGACCTTACGAACGTGATCGCGGTCGAGCTGAGAATAGTCTTTCTTGGATGCTTCCTCTGTCACTGGAGCCACCCTATAAGCATGTACCTCGTTCTAGCAATAGGTTTCATGATTACGCATCTATTTTTCTATCTTGCCCATATGCTGTACATTTTCATTGTCGGCTCCCCAAATTCCCCTCATAAAACCCCCGCCCGGCAAGAGGGCCTCACACTCACCCCTTCCAGCAGCGCGCCCACTCTTCAGCGTTTCTGGCATTTCAATCATTTTACGTAACCAACCACGATGAAACCAACACTTCTCGTTCTCGCAGCAGGTATGGGTAGCCGATACGGCGGCCTCAAGCAGATGGACCCTATGGGCCCAAATGGTGAAACTGTACTCGACTATTCTGTCTACGACGCCATTCGCGCCGGATTCGGGCGTGTTGTCTTCATTATCCGTCACGACTTCGCAGACGAGTTCAAAGCTCAGGTCGGAGACAAATTCGCTGACAAGATCGAAGTAGACTACGCTTACCAGGACCTCAACGATCTTCCTGAAGGCTTCAGTCTCCCAGAAGGGCGTACCAAGCCTTGGGGAACCACTCATGCTATCTGGGCAGCTCGTGACATCATGCCTACACCGTTCGCCGTGATCAACGCGGACGACTTCTACGGCAGTGATTCCTTCAAGCAAATCACCTCCTACTTTGACGCGACAGCCAAGTCCACCGACGGCGTAGACCACTACTGCATGGTTGGCTACAAGCTTCAAAACACCCTTTCCGAGCACGGCAGCGTAAACCGCGGCATCTGCTCTGACGAAAACGGCTTCCTCAAAGACGTCGAGGAACACACCGAGATCCAGGTCGAAGAAGACGGCGTCTGCCGTGGCGAAAACCTCGCCGGTGACCGCGTTGAGGTATCCGTAGACTCAATCGCTTCCATGAACTTCTGGGGTTTCCCACCATCCATCATGAAGGACCTCGAGGAACACTTCATCGCATTCCTCAAGGAGCGCGGCACAGAAATGAAGTCCGAGTGTTACATCCCGACTGTAGTTGACGAGATGCTCAAGTCAGGCAAAGCCGACTGTAACATCCTTGAAACATCTTCTTCCTGGTTCGGCGTGACCTACCCAGAGGATAAAGAGATGTGCGTCAACTCCATCCGCACCCTGATCGACCAAGGCGAATATCCCGCCAATCTCTGGGGCTAAACAAGCTTTTCTCTAAGGCGGCCCACTGTGGCCGCCTTTTTTACACCTAGCTCTCGCATCCACATCAAACATTAATAATTATGTCCGCACCAGCACAGAACAAACACGACATTGCCGCTATCGCTAAGCTATTCGATATGCGCGCAGACTTTGTCCACGCTCACCCTTACGGTTCCGGTCACATCAACGACACCTACTGCGCCTACTATGACCAGGCAGGTCAGCGCATCCGTTACATCCACCAGCGTCTCAGCACAGAGGCCTTCAAGAAGCCGATCGAGCTCATGGAAAACGTTCAGCGCGTTACCGAGCACGCTCTAAACGAGCTCCTGAAGTCTGGCGACAAGGAAGCACGCCGCAGAACACTTACCTGCATTCCATCCGTTGAAGGCACACCACACGCCATCGACGCTGACGGTAACTGCTGGAGAACTTACCCGTTCATCGAGCGCGCCCGCACCTATGACACCATCGAGTCTGAAGCTCAGGCCATGGAAGCCGCGCGCGCATTCGGTGAGTTCCAGAAGCTGACAGCCACTCTCCCCGGCAAACCACTTCACGAGACCATCCCAGGTTTCCACAATACAAAGCAACGCTTCCAGCACCTTGAAGACGCCATTGCTGCCGACACACATGGCCGGGCAGCTGAGGTCCAAAAGGAGATCGAATGGTTCATGGCTCGCAAGGACGAAGCCAGCATCGTAGTAGACCTCCTCGAAAGTGGCGAACTCCCACTTCGTGTTACCCATAATGACACCAAGCTCAACAACGTCATGCTCGATGACGTGACTGGCGAAGGCGTCTGCGTGATCGATCTCGACACCACCATGCCAGGTTCCGCTATTTACGATTTCGGCGACATGGTTCGCACCGCAACCTCCCCTGTTGCTGAAGACGAGGAAGACACCTCCAAGATCACCATGCGCATGTTCATGTTCGAGGCTTTGGTAAAAGGCTATCTTTCTTCCGCCAAAGAGTTCCTTACCGACAAAGAAGTGAGCCTCCTTGCCTTCTCCGGTAAGCTCCTCACTATGGAGTGTGGTTCACGCTTCCTGACTGATTACCTCAAGGGTGACGTATACTTCAAAGTCCACAAGGACCGCCACAACCTCATCCGCACACGCTCCCAGATGGCACTCGCTGAGTCTATCGAGGCACAGATGCCTGAAATGGAAGCCCTCGTTGCAAAATACCGTTAATTTCAGTGAATAAGTAAATAAGTCGGGAGGTAAGTAAGTGGATAAAAATACTGATTTAGCAAACTTACTTCGAGAAGATGAAAACCATTATGTTACCTCCTTCCGAGAGCTTCATGTTTACAAGAAAAGCATGGAGCTCGCCCGACTCATTTTTACACTGAGTAACCAATTCCCCAGTGAAGAGAAATACTCTTTGACTGATCAAATTCGTCGCTCATCCCGCTCTATCGGTGCAAATATCGCTGAAGCATGGGGCAAAAGGAGGTATCCTGCACACTTCACCTCTAAGCTTTCAGATAGTTTATCTGAAACTTTGGAAACACAGTGCTGGCTGGACCACTCTCTCCAGTGCAACTACATGGCAGCAGATGCCCATAAGCAGGCTGATGAACTCTGTAACTTCGTCGCGGCAATGATTCGCAATACTTCTGCAAAATCCGATAAATTTTGCACCTCCAAGTAAACAGTCTAACTTACTTACATAACCACCTACTAACTTTAATACTTTATGAAAATCTTAGTAACAGGCGGCGCCGGTTTCATCGGCTCCCACATCGTTGAGCACTTCCAAGGAAAGGCTGAGGAAATCCGCGTTCTGGACAACCTCCGTACAGGCTACAAGCACAACCTCGACGGTCTTGAGCATACCTTCATCGAAGGCTCCATTACCGACCGCGAGCTCGTGAAGAAAGCAGTAGAAGGCGTTGATTACATCTTCCACATGGCTGCTCTCGTATCCGTACCTGAGTCCATGGAGAAGCCAGAAGAGTGCGTTGCTATCAACGTAAACGGCCTTCTCAACGTTCTTCAGGAAGCTTCCGAAGCAGGTGTTAAGAAGATCGTCTTCGCATCTTCCGCTGCCAACTACGGCGACAACCCGACCGTACCTAAGCTAGAGACCATGTACCCAGAGCCAAAGTCTCCGTACGCGATCACCAAGCTCGACGGCGAGTACTACCTCGAAATGTTCCGTAACCTCGGCAAGATCGACACCGCGTCCATCCGCTTCTTCAACGTCTTCGGCCCACGCCAGGATCCTAAGGGAGCTTACGCAGCCGCAGTGCCTATCTTCATCGAAAAGGCAGTGAAAGGTGAAGACATCACAGTCTTCGGTGACGGCGAGCAGACACGTGACTTCATCTATGTGAAGGACATCGTTGGCGCACTCGTTTTCGCAGCGACTACAGAAGGCGTTCACGGCACCTTCAACGCAGGTTATGGCGGCCAGATCACCATCAACGATCTCGCCAACAATATCTTGGATACCGCTGGCACTGAAGCCAAGCTCCTCCACGGCCCAGAGCGTGCAGGTGACGTCAAGCACTCCCGCGCATCCTCTGACAAGCTCCGTGCAGCTGGCTGGAAGCCTCAGCACACCCTCGAAGAAGGCCTCGCCGCCACCTTCGAGTTCTTTAAGAACAAGGTTGGCCAACCTGCCTAGTCTTAACAAACAAGCACTTTACCAAGCCTCGCCTCAATATTGAGTCGAGGCTTTTTCATTACCTATAAAAACAAATAAGGCCTTCGAGGGAGAACTCGAAGACCTTTTGTACAATGGGCTTCATGATTGAAGCCGTCCTGCGGTTTGGCGAAGCCCCTATGCACTCGGAACTTCATCAAAGTCAACTACCAACTCATCCTCTAGTCACTATCAACCATCGGAACAAACCTGACCGCGATATCGTCATCCTGGATATAATCCTCGCCTCGCTTGGTGAAAATGACCAGACGCTGGGAATTCTCACCCATAGGTATCACCACCCTTCCGCCCTCCGAAAGCTGGTTCAATAAATACTCAGGAATATGATCAGCTGCACAGGTAACTAGAATGCGGTCATAGGGCGCATGCTCTATCCACCCTTCCCAACCATTACCAACTTTGAGGTGAACATTAACGTATTTTTTCAGCCTCTCCTCAGCCTGTGCTGATAGCTCTTGAAGATATTCCACACTGTATACCTCAGCAGCCAAACACGCTAGGATAGCCGTCTGGTATCCACAACCTGTACCAATTTCTAATACGCGGTCTGATGCCCTGACTGCTAGCAATTCACTCATATACGCCACTATGTACGGTTGAGAGATCGTCTGGCCACCAGCTATCGGCAACGGGTGATCCGTGTAGGCAACATCCCAATAATGTGGATCCACAAACTCATGCCTCGGCACCTGACGCATAGCCTCCAGCACGCGCTCATCTCTTACCCCACGGGCCACGATCTGCCGGTCCACCATATGCCAGCGCATGGCTTCATAACTCTCATTCGAATCTTGTCGCTGAAACAGCATAACTAGCAACTTAGGCTACCACTGCTTTACCTGATTCGCAAAAAATCCCTACCAGAACATCAACCGAGCTCCCGCAACCAGCGCAAAGACCACGATCATCCACTCAAAGACCTGCTGGGAGACATAATGAAGCAATTTACGGCCGCCAAAGATACCCAGAGCAATCACCGGCAGCATGGCCAGATTCCACAACAACATCTGTCCCTCTACTAAGCCCAGCTGCCCCACTAGCGGCAGTTTCAGTATATTGATCACAAGAAAGAAACGCGCCCCGATACCAATCAACTCCATCTTTGGAACATCGCGTGAAAGCAGGAAGAGCTGCATCACTGGTCCAGCAGCATTTGCCAGCATAGTTGCTATTCCACCACAAACACCGGCTACAATACCGAAGCCTCCATGATGAGCCATCTTGGAAAAGGTATCCGGAATAAAGCGCCTCAGCAGCTGCAGCAGCACCATGAATAGGATAATCCCTCCAATCACAGGCCGCATCACCTCGTTCGATACCCGGCTTAATACCAATACCGCCAGCACCACACCAATAAGGGCGGGCCAAAGGAATTTCATCACAGGTTTCCAGCTGCCATACTTTCTAAACGCCGGATAAACAATCAGGTCAGCGGCAATCAACATGGGGAGCGCCACGGCCAATGATTCTTTCGCACCGAATGCATCTGCCAGCAGAAACACCGAGACCATAGAGACTCCGGAGAAGCCCGCCTTAGACACCCCGATAGCCAACGCCGCAACGACCAACGCAATGATTTGCCCCGGCTCCACCTACTCAGCAGACGAAGTTGGATTGCCAGTCAGGACATCCTCTCCCTCGCTGGAAGCCACTACGACTGCAGCGCAGCTATCACCAAAGACGTTCACAGCGGTGCGACTCATATCCAGCAAACGATCCACAGCCAACAAAGCTGCCACTGCCACCTCTGCATTGGGAATATTTGAGTTTTTCAGGATGAGCAAGATAGCGACCAAGCTCGCACTAGGCACCCCAGCTACCCCAATACTGGTCAGCAAGGCAGCTCCCACGACAACAAACTGCGAGCCAAAGCTCATGTCAAATCCCATCACCTGAGCCACAAACATCACCGCCACACACTCATAGAGTGCCGTCCCATCCATATTTACGGTGGCCCCAAGAGGAAGAGTGAAACTTGACGTGCGACGACTCACCCCAGCATTTTCCTGGATGCAACGCATAGTCACAGGAAGAGTCGCTGAGCTACTTGCTGTCGAGAACGCCGTAAGCAAGGCTGTCCCCATCGCTTTGAAATGCGCAATCGGGCTGACTTTACCCACAAACTTCAAGATGAGCGGAAGCACCACAAACAAATGGATGCCCAACGCCAGCAGCACCGTAGCAAAATATTTTCCAAGCTCTAGAACCAAACTCCAGCCAGCATCATAAATCACAGGGAACATCAGCGCAAACACACCGATGGGAGCAGTCGACATGATCCACTGCGTCACCAGGACCATCACATCATTGATCCCCTGCATCGTACCCTGTAGGTGACGCATCTCACCCGGCGGCACTCGTGTCATCCCCACTCCAAAAAGGATCGAAAACACAATCAAGCCTAGCATCTGCCCATTATCACTTGCTGCGGCGATGATGTTTGGCGGAAACATCTTTTTGAAAAAGTCTGCGTAGTCTGTGGCTTTTCTCTGGTTCGCTTGCTCAATTTTAGCCTTCTCGGCATCACTGACATCCGTTGATGCCTTTTCAAATGCCTGAGCGATCGTCTGATTCGGCTGACCATCTTTGATACCTGGCTCAATAAGATTCACCAAAGTCAAACCTACTAGAATGGCGAACAATGAGGTCAATGCATAGAAACCGAAGGTCTTCGCCCCCAATCTCCCAAAGCCCTTCACCCCACCCAGTGCACCAATGCCTGCAATAATCGAACTTACAATCAACGGCACGATGATCATCTTCAGCGCACTCATGAAGAGATCACCGATGAATGAACTCACTTCGGTAGCTTGTCGCGCAAAATCCACAAACGCACCTTCACCACCGGCAGCAATCGATAGATTCCTAAATATGGTTCCCAAACCAACTGCTAGAACCAGTGCCATCAAGATCTGCCAGTGCCCTGCGATTTTCTTCATGTGAATCACGCTAACGATCAGCGGGCTAAACTCAAGCCACCAATCTGGCTGCAACCACAATTCCCAGTCCCTTCTAGCATCACAGTGATTCAACTGGCATTACAACAAGCCATCTTGTCAGCGATAGAGCTAGCTTAATGAGTGCTTATGAAAAATACGCTATACTCACTCAATTTGTGATTTGAGCTTTACACAGAGAAATCAGTCATACACATATTAATCACCGCATTTTTCTCTACATAATAGGACTCACTAAAACCTATCACACTATTATGAAGAAACTTATCACCCTTATGTCAGTGGCTCTCGTGAGTCCACTCTCTGCTGGACTCGTCGCGCACTACACCATGGATAACGATGCCGACTTTGGTGAGAACAGCGGTTCAGCAACCATCGGCCTCAACTCTATCTCCGGAATCGGTGCAACTGATGGAAAATTCGGCGGAGGAGCTGAATTCACTGTAGGGTCCTCTGTATTCTGGACCAATCAATTTGGCAGCGCCAACACTGACCTCTCGCAATTCACGGTCTCGATGCACGTGCGCACCACTGCCACAGCCAGCTGGAAAGACTACATTTCCTTTGGGACTAACAATAGCGTAGTTTTCGTTTTCGAAAGTAATGGAGCCAGCCCCCAATCAGTCTCTCTCTACAATATTGGTGATGTTGGAGGCGTAGCTTCAAGCGCCATCTCTGGAACTCCTCAGATCAATGACGGCAACTGGCACCACCTTGGCCTCACCAGTGATGGAGCAAACATCACCTTCTACATCGACGGTGCAGCCATCGGTTCTACAGCTTACACGGGCACTGGTACCATCACAGCATTCCAGCTGGCCTCACGTTTTGGAGAGGGCGCCAGAGCGATCAACTCGGATATCGATGATGTTGCGGTGTACGACGAGGCTCTCTCAGCCACTCAAATGGAGTATTTGAGTAACAATGTTGCCACAGTCAGCGCCATACCAGAACCATCAAGCATGACTCTGCTTGGCATCAGCTCCCTGGCTCTCATCCTGAGACGCCGTAGATAAGCTTCATCAATTCATGGCCAGCTTATTAGACGAGCTGGCCATGGATTCTCTTATGGCTCATCCGGTTCACTGATGAGCCACCAGCTTGACTCGATAGAATCGAATATCGTCCACACTGGCAGCTGGATCAGTGATATTTTTTGTCGTGGAACTCCCAGCAGCCACGATATTCGCTTCAATCACTTGCCATGATCCCTCCTGCATCGTGGAGGAGGCCTCAATCTGATACACAAAGTTGGCCTCACTATTCCAAGTCATGGTAATATTCCCAGTACCTTCGTCCACTCCTTGACCCGTGATATGGAATTGTTGCTCATGCGGCACGATGACATCCGGGGCATCAGACGGGAGAAATGGAACCTCGGCATTTCCATTATTAGGGTCGGTGATTTGTTTGATATTCCAATCATCCCCACCTTGATCAATCCAAGCTCTGAGCTGAGCAGCGAGAGTATCTGCCACACCTCCATACAGCAAGTGATTGGAATAACTCCCATCCATCAAGTTGTTAGTCTCAGAAATATTATCATCCAGACAGTATAGCTCCCAGGGGCTACTCAGAACCTGCAAACTCTCGGGATTCCCGGGAGTAGGCGCATAATTGGTATCGTAAGTATAGATCAGCTTGTAAGTCTTACCATTCACCCTTCCCAAAGCAACTGAGCACGGACGGAACCGGTTATCCATGTAGCCGGGCAAGTGATAGAAGATCGTTTCCCTATCGCGAGTATTGGTGGTCGGGTCTGCCATGTGCGCATCAAATGATGTCCCGTCAAAATTAATCCCCGCCGGCAAGGTCGAGCCCGCATGTTCAACGAGTGTCGGGTAGAAATCGACGGCGTGCACGAGTGAATCAGATTGCTGACCTGCTGGAACCGTTCCTGGCTGCCAGACAATCAATGGCACTCGGATACCGCCTTCGTAGACACTCCCTTTCACATGGCGCAACGGGTAGTTATCGGTAGCTCCGCTATGACCACCATTGTCAGAGGTAAAAATGATCAGGGTGTTATTGGCTATCGAGTCACCGCTATCACCATCACCGTTAGGATCTTCAAGGTAGTCCAGAATACGGCCAAGAGTCTGATCCATCCCCTCCACTAAGGCTGCGTAAGCGGCACCATCGTGATAAGAGTTTCCAGTCAGAGCATTGTACTTCTTGCGCAAGTCCCAGCGCGGCTGGATAGGAGTATGCACGGCATAGAAGTGGAACTGCATGTAAAAAGGAAAATCCTTCATCTCACCTTGACGATGATCGTCCAGGAAAGACAAGGCAGCATCCCCCATCGCATCCGTCAGATGCTTGTTCGCATCATGGTTGCTATTCGCAAAATCAGATAGAATAAGATCAGGGTCATTGATATCTGTGGCTCGTGCATTCAAGGGATTTGCCAGAGGGGCTTTCAGCACGCTGTCCAGATAAGCCTGGGTATAATCATCCGCCCATCTATCCAGCTCAATACCCACGTTTCCGGCAAATTTCTGCCCGCTCGCGTAGAAACTGCCTGGATTACCCTGTGAGCCTCCTCCGAAGTTGTACTCGTAACCTTGGTTTTCAGGGCTGGTGCTTTGCCCACCCTCATGCTCACCAGCATGATATTTCCCAAAGTGAGCGGTGACGTAGCCAGCGCTCTGAAGAGCCTCACCGATCGTCACATGAGAAGCCGCCACATCTTCATTCTGGCCAGGAGTGTTATAAGCCTCCCCATTACTTCCTCGGTTCAGACTACTTACGTTATATACTCCATTACCTTCTCGAGATGGATAGAGTCCGGAAAGAATCGCCGCACGAGTAGGAGCACAGTTTTGCTGCACATAACAGTGAGTAAAGGATAGACCGCCTGCAGCCAATCGAGCCACGTTAGGAGTCTGGTAATAGGTGGATCCGTAATTATTTCCATTAATCACGTTTGGCCCTGAAGAGCCCGCCTGAATATCTGTCCACCCCAGGTCATCCACCAACACAAAGACAAGATTGGGCTTTCCAGCTGGAGGCGTGGCAGCAGCTTGCTGGGTACCCAACACAGCAAAGACCAAGTCCGAGCCAGCCATTGTCCCATTATCCCAGGTATTACCAGAAGCTCCGTTTTTGCGCATCAAAGAGCCCTCAGGATACAAATCATCTCCGGACAAACGTGCTGAGAACGAGGTCGAACCAACTCCCTCAAGAGTCACCGTCCATGTACCCCGGCTCAACACCAAAGGACTCGGCAAGTTCACTTGTAGATAGTCACCTGCGCTGAGCAAATCAGCAGGCAACGTAAATTGATGAACCAATGTCGAGTCCAACCAGGGAAGATTATCCAAACCTCTCGCCACCTCTATTTGAACAGCACCACTTGTCGTCACCTCCGTGATCTCGAATACAAAGCTGGTCACCTCTGTCTGAGCTGCCAGAGAGAAACTCTGCCCCTTGGAATTACCGGAGGCGATGGTAGTCACTCCGGGAGAATCTCCAGCAACGGGATTCTCCAGAACCGTAGATGTAGGAAATGATGCCAGCGTCTCCGCATCTGAGCTCGGGGTAACTACCCCCTCGGCTACTACCATATCATTCCAGAGCACGCCTCCCCCAAGGTCGTTCTCTGTCGTGAACTCCAGTACAGTCCCCGCCTCAACCACGATATTCACAGGAATATCCTCTGTAGGACCGTATGTGCCATCCTCTGTGAAGGTATAATTGCCGCCTCCGAAGGGATCTGTTCCTGAGACAAAACTGATGGAAAACGACTCACCGTTGGTCATCGACCCCATTCTGACAGTTTGAATCGTGACTGTTTTATCAAAAGAAAACTGCACGGTCTCTCCGTCCCCATCACTGATGCGTCTGTCCGTAGCCCCACTTGTACCGCTGGAGTAAATTCCGAAGCCTTGGGAATTGGAACCATAGGTACCTCCGCCACTATCCATGCCCTGCAGGGTTAGGCTGATACCATCCACTGTCGCATTAATCGTGTTAAGTGCTGCACCATCAGTAATCACTACATTGGCAGCCACGCCCGTATTTCCATCAACGGTACCGTTTCCAAAATCGAATTGTGCGGCATGTATCAGACCTGACAAAGCAAGACCGATCGAGCCCAATGAAATGATTCTTATATCCATAAGGTGAGTAGGTTATGTGTGTTCCCTAAATATGGATCTGCTCTTGAGATCGTTATCAGGAAAAGTGACAAATTACCTTTATCCCCACCCAGAAAACTCCGACAGCTTGCTAAGAGCCTCCTATCCAGCACGAGTTTCACGATAACCGTTGCACTCTGCCGCTCCCCCATCTAAACCAATCCCAGAAACACTTTTTTGACCAATCATTATGCAAGTACGTACCCGCTTCGCGCCATCTCCTACAGGCTACCTTCACGTTGGTGGTGCCCGCACCGCACTTTTCAACTACCTCTTTGCCAAAAAGCATGGAGGCATCTTCATACTTCGCGTGGAAGATACAGATCACGCCCGCAATACAGAAGCTGCTCGTGAAGCAATCTTCGACGGCCTCAGCTGGCTTGGACTCCAGTGGGACGAAGGCCCTGAGGCAGGTGGACCACACGGCCCCTATTTCCAGTCCCAGCGTCAGGAAATTTATGACAGCTACTTCGAGAAACTTGTGGCTGCTGACCGCGTCTACGAAGATGAAGGCGCCTACCGCTTCCGCTTTGAGCGTAAACCAATCGTGATGAATGATCTGGTCTGTGGCGAAGTCACAGTCGACTACACCAACGAGGACATCAACCCAGACATGGTAGTCAAGCGCTCTGACGGAACTTACACTTTCCACTTCGTCAATGTGGTGGATGACATCGAAATGGAAATGACTCATGTCATTCGTGGCGAGGATCACCTCATGAACACGCCAAAACACCTCCAGCTCTTCGAAGCCTTTGGTATCGAGCCTCCTAAGTACGCACATATTCCACTCATCCTCAACATGGATGGCTCCAAGATGTCCAAGCGTGACCAAGGTGCCGCCCTCGGCGAATATCCTGTCAATGGATACACTGACAAGGCAGTCTTCAACTTCCTCGCTCTGCTGGGCTGGTCACCAAAGGACGAACAAGAAATTTTCTCTCCTGAAGAGCTGATCGAGAAATTCACCATCGAGAACGTCAACCGAGCTCCTGCCAAGTTTGACATCGACAAGTGCAAATGGATGAACCAACAGCATCTTGCTAAACTCAGCCCAGAAGAGTTCGCTGCGGAAGCCAATCCATTCGTAGAGAATGCAGGCCTTGTCACCGGTTCTGACTTTACAGCTATCGCTGCATCGATCCAAGAGAAAGTCAGCCTCCTCGCTGAAGTACCAGCCATGGTTTCCTTCTTCTTGAATGAAGACTACCCATTCTGCCCAGAAGCTATCGAGAAGGTGAAAAAGAACGAGCAAGCTGCTGACCTCTTAGCAAAACTGGCTGATGCACTTGAAGGTCTCACCGACTGGAGCCAAGCCAAGGAGACGATCGGAGAAACCGCCAAAGCCAACGGAGCCAAGCCCGGCCAGCTCATGTTCCCAACTCGTGTAGCCCTCACAGGAGCTGCTGGTGGACCAGATCTTGGAGATATTCTCAACATCATGGGCCACAAAGAATCTGTTCGCCGTATCCGCCGCGCGGTAGAAGAGCTTTCCTAATCACTAACAGCTATCCTTCTTCCATGAGCAAACCACCTCGACTAGCGGTTATCGGTCATCCGGTATCTCACTCTGCATCCCCCCGCATGCACCAGCCAGCACTGGACGACGCAGGCGTGGACGCCAGCTACATCGCTATTGATGTAGAACCCGGAAAAGTCAAAGAAGCTTTCAGCAAAATGCAGGAAGAAGGATACATCGGCTGCAATGTCACCGTTCCTCATAAACTTGAGGCCATGGAGATTTGTGATGAACTCACGGATGACGCCAAGGCTCTCGGCGCCACCAATACTATCGTCTTCCGTGAGGACGGCACTATTCTGGGACACAACACAGACGGCGCAGGCCTCTCGCAGGCTATCCTTGAGGACTTCGGTAAGTCTCTCTCCGAACTCCGCATCCTGATCCTCGGAGCTGGAGGAGGGGCAGGTCGTGCGATTGCCACCCAATGCTGCCGTGAAGGCGCCCCAGCGGTCTATTTGTCTAACCGCACCATCGAGAAACTCGAGCCCATTGCCATCGATTTGGTGGACAACCATGGCGGCAAACTCGTCACGACTCTCTCGACAGATACCGAAAGCCTGATCGAAGCAGCCTCCAGAGTGGACCTTATCATCAACGCCACCTCGCTAGGGCTTAAGCCAAGCGACCCTCTCCCTCTACCTGAGGAGGCACTTCTCTCTCGCCACATGGTGTACGATGCCATCTACAACCCACCAGTCACACCTTTGTTAAAAGCGGCATCTGAAGTGGGAGCTAAGACATCCAATGGACTATCCATGCTACTGCACCAAGGCGCTTTTGCCTTTGAGGCCTGGTTTGGCATCAAGCCAAATCTAGAGCTCATGCATAAAGCCCTGCTTCAGAAGTAATCTTTCTACTGCTCCGAGGAAATCCCCTCACCGTGTACTGTAAACCAGTTCGGAGCATAGAAATGCTTTACCTTTAATTCAGCCTCACCATTGCTCTGCTCCCAGGCTAGCTTCAAGTGTACTCGTGCCCAGCCCGGTGGATCTACTTTCCCTAACACCGCATCTTTGGAACTGGCTTTCTGAGCCGCTTCCAAAGCATCCAGCATCGCCTTGCCCATGTCAGTGTTCACATTCACCTTTACGATTGGAGACTCGGTACCCCTGCCTCCATCGAAAATTTTGGGCTCATAGAATCTCACATAGAGAGGATCCCCCTCACGGCGGTCCCCCATAGAAATACCGCGCACATACAATCTGAAATCCCCCTCATATCCCACAGACTTGGCGAGCAAGAATCGATCCCAGCTAACACTTGAATATTTGACAAGCTGCTCCCAGTCCAACTTCCAAGCATTTCCTTTCTTCCAGTAAACCACCTCCAGGACTTTTCCTTCCTCATCCTTCACGATCGTATCAAACCGGTGGTACTCACCTCCTTCATCAAGGTACACACCCATGATTCCCATCTGCCCCTTGATACCTAGTTTCGGGTTTGCACTATAGTAGTCCCCCATAGGCAGCAGTAGGTCCACACCATTCATCACAAAGGAAGATCTGAGGTTATTGTCAGGGCTCTCATTGAAACTCGCCAGGATATTACGAGTCCTTTGCAGAGCATCTACCACCCGCTGATTATACATCACGCGGTCATAATCCCGCTTATCATTGTTCTCTTTAGATTTAGCAGCACTCGCTTCCTGCTCCATCCGGTAATAGATACCGGCGCCCCCCCCAATCACCAAGACCGCTGCCCAAACAGCAAAGGCGAGCTGGAGCTGTTTCATGCGCTTGGCTTTTTTCGCACCTACGAAATCCGCAACATCCTTCCCCTTGGAGTGTCCTCCACTCGCATGATGACCAGCATCCGAGGCACTCACGGTCATTTCATCTACATTCACCTTGGATTTCAGCACCCTAACTGGTGGATTACCACAGATGTGGCAAATGACTCGCTCTGCTGGTAACACAGGAGCTTTGAAGAGTTCTCCACACCTATCGCAATGATAAAGCTGTTTTTGCTGATCTCCGGAATTCGTTGGATTGGCTGATGTCATAATGAGCGCAAATTAAACTCACCTCATATTTGATCAGCTTGCAAGCTCTCTGTCGCAAATAGATCTGCCAAACAACTCCCCCATGAATAGGCAGATAAAAAAAGTGCTTCGTAACAAAATCATTACGAAGCACTCCTGAAATTCTTTATTAAAAGGATTAATGAATATCCCTATCCTCTCGAACCGGGAATGGCTTGCCACGGTATTTCACCCCTTGCAGCCCTTTGACCACCTTGGAGAATTCCTGCTCTGGCACCTGAACAAGGCAATGCTTAGGAAATACACGAATCTTGCCGAGTGAGCCGTTGGTGATACTGCATTCACGATAGATCATGCCGGCAATTTCTCCGGGAGCTACTCCCATTTTCCCGCCGACTCCGATAAAGACCTGAGACATACCAGCCTTCACTTCAGACCTGCGCTGCTCCTTATCAAAGGAACGGGAACCACGATCTCCCCGATCATATGAACGGTCACCCCTGTCGCGTCGATCACGGCGGTCACCGCGATCTTCACGGTCATAGGAACGCTCACCTCTTTCACGGCGATCGCCTCGATCACGTCTGCCTCTACTGCGGTCTCCTCGATCTTCGCGGTAACGACCAGTATCCGGACGGTCCTCCTGAATTTCCTCACCTTCACGACCACTCAGCTCACGAAGCATACCAAACAGCGTGCCTGCGATATCAGTTGCTGCGTGCCCCTGTTCCAGCAGACGGTCAATATAGTTCAAAAACGGCACTCCGTTTTCATCTTCAAGTCTTTCCTTGAGTGCCTCAAAGACCACATCGGCACGGCGACCTTCCACTTCCTCCTGTGATGGAATCTTATCACGGCGGATGCGTGACTTGGTAAAACGCTCAACATTCTGCAGACGGTACACATCCCTACCAAACACAAAGCTCACTGCTCGTCCTTCGCGACCAGCACGCCCTGTACGGCCAATGCGGTGCACATAATCCTCTGGATCTTGAGGCAAGTCATAGTTGAAAACGATATCCACCTCATCAATGTCGAGGCCACGTGCAGCGACATCTGTAGCAATCAGCAACTCGACTTTACCTTCACGGAATCTCTGGATGGTGCGCTCACGCATCTGCTGCGTGATATCGCCATGCAAACGGTCCGCTGTGTACCCGCGGGCCAGAAGCGCCTCAGTCGCTTCATCCACACTGCGCTTCGTGTTACAGAACACGACAGCAAGCCTGTAGGCCTGCATATCCAGCAATCGGGATAACACCTCGACTTTGGAGCGATTGCGTACCTCAATGTAGCACTGATCGATTCTCTCGACAGTTTGGTTCCTCTTGGAAACCTCGATTTTTTCCGGATTGCTACCAAACGTATCGATCAAGCGCTCCACAGAGCGGTTCATCGTAGCGGAGAAAAAGAGCGTCTGTCTACTCTCTGGCACTTGGCTCAAAATTTCCTCCATGTCTTCGCGGAAACCCATATCGAGCATGCGGTCAGCCTCATCGAGAATCACCAACTTGATCTCATTCGTCTGAATCGTTCCCCTACGCAGGTGATCCATCAGGCGGCCTGGAGTACCCACCACCATCTGTGCACCGCGCAAGCTCTTGATCTGACGGTCGATTGGAGCGCCTCCATAGACTGGAGTGGCGCGCATTTTGTCCAATCCGCCGCCTAATTTGCGTACCTCTTCACACACCTGCACACAAAGTTCACGTGTCGGGGAGAGAATGAGCACCTGGGGCCTAAAAATATCCAAGTCGATTAGCTGAAGTGCTGGCAGCGTAAAGGCGGCCGTCTTACCGGATCCCGTCTCTGAGAGGCCAACGATATCCTCACCTTGAAGAATACGAGGAATAGCCAGTGCCTGGATTTGTGATGGAGCCTCGTAGCCAAGGTCAGCTACGGCATCCAAAAGAGGCTTGGACAAGCCAAGCTCTGCGAATGTTTTATCTGTCATGAATCAGTATTGGTTAATGATACTAAACCGCTTCTGATCATTACTTTTACCCAAAAATCAATCGCGGTCTGGAGGCCGTTCGCCCCCCTAGGACGCGACCTATGCGCAGCCCTTTGACAAATAGCAACACTTTTCCCGCTTCTCACACACTCCCAATCCTCAGAAACTTCTGATTCCCATACAGTCCCATAGACTACACCTCCCTTCATCTCACTCAAAAAACACTCTCCATTTTACCATATCTTTTTTTCGGCATATCGTGATATGGAAACCAAGAAATGACTCAATGAACGATCAATCAAAAGGTAGCTGGCTCAGCAGCCCCAGATGGAATCCTTATCTTGTGGGAGCAGGAATAGGAGTTCTCAGCTGGCTCGTATTCTTACTCGTCGACAAACCTTTAGGTATGTCGACAGAGATCTCTACGCCCTCGTCTATCCGGGCTTGAAATCAGGCTTCCTGAAAATGGGAGACCACGGCAAGGCCAGACTTCCTGAGATCACCCATAATCCCGAATACGCCTGATGGGCCATCTTGGCAGCCATTTTCCTGACAGTATTCAAACTACTCAAAGGCAAGGACAGACCAGCAGAATCTTAGCCGAAAACACGGCGACACACACACGACACATTCAAGTGGCATGCGGCTCTACGCCGTGTGCCACTTCTCATTGGACTCTCAATTCATCGGCACGCTGTCTAGCCTGCTCCTCAAGGCGGCAACACATCAGCTTGCACAATTCAAAGACCATCGGGTCGCTGATCTGGTAGATCACAAAATTACCATCACGCTTACGAGCGATGAATCCGGCATTCGCCAGTAGACCAAGATGCTTAGATGCCGTTCCCTGCTTTAAGCCGGTCTTCTCTACCAGCTGAGTCACATTCTGTTCCCCTTCCATCAGAGCTCTGAGCAGATACAAACGAGCTGGTTCAGAGAGGATAGTGAACTGCTTGGCAGCCTCCTCCACCTGAGCATCGGTCATATTCTGTTTTTCCTTCATCCTGTTCGATAATGATCTCTATAAACTGGAAATTCAGCAAGGTAAAATAAAGCGCTTCCTAGTCGTCGAAACGCACGAGAATCTCCCTGGCCTTAGCTCCATCTGCAGGCCCGATAATCCCCCTGTCCTCCAGAATATCCATCATGCGGGCTGCACGGGTATATCCTAGGCGCAACCTGCGCTGGAGAAGAGACGTACTCGCCTTTTGCTCCTGCTGGATCACCTCCAGACATTTTTGAATGATTTCCTCATCAGCATCGGACACTTCATCTGCCCCACCATCATCGCTGCCGCCACCTTTCTCAATGGACTCCTGTACTGACTCTTCAAATTGTTGCTCTGCCTGATTGGAACAGAAATCGACGATCGCCTCGACTTCCTCGTCAGACACAAAAGCACCTTGAGCTCGCTCGAGCTTAGCTGATCCTGGTGGTAGGTAGAGCATGTCACCCTTACCCACCAGCTTCTCAGCCCCCTTGGTATCCAGAATAACCCGGGAATCGAGTGATGAGGATACCTGGAAAGCAATACGACTCGGAATGTTCGCCTTGATAATGCCAGTCACCACATCAGCACGTGGTGTCTGGGTAGCAATAATCAGGTGAATACCTGCCGCACGTGCTTTCTGAGCGATACGGGCAATGTTCATCTCCACATCCGCTGGCGCGGTCTGCATAAGGTCAGCAAGCTCGTCAATGATCACCACGATGTAAGGAATGCGGTCCGGAATCTCGTCTTCGAAATCAAGCTCATCCTCATCACGGTCTGCCATTGGGCCAAGTTCTCCGTCCTCCAACGCACGAGCAATGGACTCGATCGCCTCTGGATCAGGTTCCGGCTCCTCCTCAGGAGTGACCTCTTCCTCCACGACTGGCTCCTCTTCTTTCTGAGGTCGAGGGCGGCTGTTAAAGCCATCGAAGTTTCTTACCCCGCACTTCGCAAAGATACGGTAGCGCTTTTCCATCTCATTCACCACCCAGCGTAGCGCAGCGACCACCTTATTTGGATCAGTCACCACTGGGACTACGAGGTGCGGAAGCTTGCCGTAGATCTGCATTTCAACCACCTTCGGGTCGACCATGATGAAGCGCAGCTCATCCGGGCTAAACTTGAAGAGAATACTCGCAATGATCGAGTTGATACACACCGACTTACCTGCTCCAGTAGCACCCGCGACCAGCAAGTGGGGCATGGCTGCCAGATCGGCAATCACCGTATTTCCATAAACATCCTTACCGAGAGCCAGCGGGATCCTCTTCTTCGCACTGGCAAAGGCCTCATCCTGCAACAGCTCGCGTAGCGGCACAGCGACCTTATTGTCATTGGCAATCTCAATACCCACAGTGTCCTTACCCGGGATAGGAGCAAGGATGTTAATGCGCTCGGCACGGGTGGCACGGGCTAGGTCAGCCTCCAGCTGAGTGATGCGGCTTACCCGCAGACCAATACTTGGATAGACCTCATATCGGGTGATGGTTGGACCGCGGGTAATATCACCAGCGGTTACTTCCACACCAAAGGCCTTGAGAGTATCCACGATGGTTTTTTGGACAGAGAGCAACTCGTCCTTGTTGGTTTCAGGCTCTTCCTCAGAATCATCGTAGGAGAGCAGATCAAAGCCCGGAGTCTCATAATCTTCAAAGGCATCAGTCGCCAATGAGATACCCTTCTCTTTGTCTTTCTTCTTGTTGAAAGGTTTCGCACCGACTTCCAGCTTTGGTTTGCGGCGCTGGGCAGCATCAATGATCTGGGGCTTAGGTACCTCCTTAAGATCCATCTCCACCTGCGGATTCTTGCGGATCTCTTCTTCCTCCTTGGCTTTCTTGGCGGCAACTTCTTTCTCCTTCACCTTCTTGGCCGCAGCCTTCTCTTCCGCCGCCTCTTTCTTCACTTCTTCCTTGGCGCGCTCACGCTCATCAAGACGCGCTTTACGTTCAGCTTCCCGGATCGCTTTCTTGGAATTCTTCTCACGCAGTCTACTCTTCTCATCCTTGCGTTTTTGATTCCACTCACTGAATTGCTTGAATGCTACTTTAGTAAATTGAATCGGGTTCAGGCCGGTAAGCATGATCATTCCGATCAAATACGCCACTAAGAGCAGGAGAACGGCGCCAGTCTTGTTCAGAAGCTTCTCAAAAAATAAGGTACCCACCCCGTACCCGATGACACCACCGGGATGAGTGATCATGATCTCATTTGCCCAGATACTTAGTAGCTCCAGCACGTTGATCAAGCAGGCTCCAGTCAGAATAAAACACACAAAGCCAAACCAAGTCCGGCGAGTCAACTTGCCCTCCATAAAGGCATAAGCTACCCCCAGCCAAATCAGGCCCAGCGGCAGCAAGTAGGAAGCCGCCCCAAAAAGAATCAGCTGCAACCATGCAAGCAAAGCTCCGACTACACCGATGATATTGTGAGCCGGGCTATTCGGTGTGCTATCCGGGCCATAGCCTACCCAGTTCGGCAAATCTCCCGGAGTGTAGGATACCAAAGCAAGCAAAAGCATCAGCCCGAAGCCAATCATCCCTATCCCAACCACCTCGTTGAACCAACCAGGCAACTGGCGCTCCACCGCATCCTTCCGTGACCTATTCTTTGCTGTCGCCATTGTCTTACTTATTCCTCTCGCGCTAAAACTAGCACGACTACCAAACATCCCAGCCTCCAACCCCGATGGCAAGCGATAATTATTTGGAAAGCTTAACGAAAAACTAGCTTCCCGTCCCCACCATCATTACGTTAAGACCTCTGCGGCATGTCGGAGCAAGAACCCAATCTACTGATCATCTTTCTGGATGAACCTATCCCTGGAAAGGTCAACACCCGCATGGCCTCCGATCACGGAGACGAAGAAGCCTCTGTGCGCTACCGGGCCATGACCTCCGTTTTGCTACAGCAACTCGAAGGCTTGAACAACACCCGCGTGCGGTTCTGCTACAGCCCTGACGATGCAGGTGAGACGATTTCCTTCTGGGTCCTCCCCCTCCTACGCGGCCACGTGATCAAACGCGGCCAATCTTTCCTATACACCCCCGAACGCAATGCCACCGCTTTTAATATTGAGTTCGCCCCTCAGGGAGAAGGACCTGAACATGAGCGCCTCAAGCGGGCCACCGAACAAGCATTCAAAGATGGCTTCAGCAAAGTTGCTTCCATCCACAGTAACTGTATCCAATGTGGCTCACGCTGGATCAACGCCGCCTTCCTCCAGACCAAAGACAACACTTGCACCATTGGCCCAGCCCCGGATGATGAGCACTATCTGCTAGCCACAACGCAGTTTTACCCGGAACTCTTCAGCCCAGAGCAGCCTCCACAAGCTGTGGCCGAATCCCTGGGACTGAAACTGATCACCCTTCCGGAATTGCCAAAGATTCACACCAGCGCACACTGGGACCAGACACTTGAGGACCCGATCGGAGGCAAACTCAAAGCCGCCCATAAAAAAGAGTCCTAGCGACTTAAGCACACCTTCCTCTCTATCACATCACATCTCCTCACTCAGTGCCAAAGAATATCTTACACAGCCTTCTATGGATAGGCGGTCTCCTTTTCGGAATTACACCTTTCATCGCCCAACACCAGTACGGTGAGACAAAAGTCTCCCCCTATATGGGTGAAAACTATTTCGGTAGTCATATCCTGATCTTGCTGGGCTTGATGGCCGCGGGCTCATTCATGTGGGGCGGACTCGCCCGGTGGCTACGCTTTGGCGACTCCAAGGCCTACCAGGCAAAGACCTGGTCGATAACGGCCTTGGTTATTCTGACCGTCATCGTCTCCTTGGGATTGAGCTGGAGACTGACTGGCTACAGCTACTTACTGACAGGAGCAGCAGGCTGGATTGCCGTCGCCTTCGGTTCGATTCATTTCAGTAAACACCCTGGCCCCACTTATTCAGATTTTAAATCGATCGTACTCTGGCTTGCAAAGCCACACCACTGGAATGCGGTCTTCTTCGGCACCCTGTTCGCCTTACTTCTCTGGCACAATCACCAGATGATCAGCAGCCTGCGCTCACTTGATGGAGCTCATAAGTTCAGCCTGTTCATCAACCGCTTCTTTACCCAGATCTCCTTCATTGGCGTCCTCTATTTTGTCATCCAGCTCTCCATCGAAACTGGCCCCCGCTGGAGCCGTGTCTTCATCTGGTCCTGTGCCTCACTCGCCCCGATCGCCATTATCCTCGATCATTTCTTCGTCGGTTTCTGGAGTAATACCCTCATGGATTACCTCAATAATCTGGGCTTCGACGGACTCCTCAACATGGCCGACGAACTCAAAGGAGGAGGAATCCAAGTCGGTGTCGTCACCTTCTTCAGCATCTGCATACTTGTCCTCGTCCTCTTTTCAGGAATCACCTGGCTCACCATTCACTTGTCTAAGCGTTTTGACTTCAAGATACGCCCCATCGTGGTGATGGCACTCATTGTCTTGGGCTTTGGTGGTGCCACCCTTGAACAATCTCTGGGACAATCCTGGAAAACCCGCCGTAACTGGATGCGTGAATACGCTGCATTCGAGCTACAAATCTCAACCATACGCCCACCAGAAGGCCTCGCCTTCTTTGAAGTCAAATTCCGTGACCATCACTGGGCGCAGGATGCCATTGATGATGACCGTGAGCTCCGTATCACCCGCAAGCCAGACATCTACATCGTCTTCATTGAGTCCTTCCGCGCCGATTCCCTGACACGAGAAATCACCCCCTTCCTTCACCTGTTTAAATCCGAGGAAGCGCAGCCCATCTCTCACGGCTGGGCATGCTCCAATGGCACACACTTGGGTTGGTATGGCAGCTTCACCTCACAAATTCCCCTCCAGTGGGAAGACAGCCGCGCCATGGACCGAGAACTGAATTGGCCCGGCCTCTACGCATTCAGACTACTCAAACAATCCGGCTACAACCTCTCCATCTTCGCTCCATCAGACCTTGCCTTCAGAGAGATGGGCCCTCACTTCTTTTCTACTGAGAACAAGCTCTTCACCCAGCATCTCATACATGACGAGGATTTGCCTCTACCTGAGCGGGAAGTTGCTTTGTTGGAAAAATTCAAAGGAGATCTCGCTTCCCAGCAGAATGGCTCGCATTTCACACTTTTCGCCATCGATTCGTCCCACTTCATGTACACTTGGCATAAGGATTTCAATCCCCCCTTTATGCCTTATCACACAGGTTCCTTCTTTCCCTCCAGCCCTGATGACCAAGAACTCCAAGAAGTGCTGAACAAGTACTACAACTCACTCGCTTGGGCAGACAAACTAGCCAAAGACTTCTGCCAAAGCCTAAAAGACGCAGACAAATACGATGATTCCATCGTGATCATATTAGGGGACCACGGGGAAGAGTTCCAAGACAACGGCGGCTGGCTGCATGTCTCTTCACTTGAGAACGAACAAGTTGCTGTTCCTATTATGATCAAGTGGCCAAAATCCCATGGAAGAGGCCCACTTCTCAATGATGTCAGCCAGCTAGACATCATGCCTGGAATTTTGGACTATCTCACGGAAGGCAACCCGCCTGCCAACACCGCCGGCCTCTCTGTCCTGCAAAGCGAGGAGCGCACAGCCATCGCCACGACAGCCCAAGGCGGTAAAACACGTGAAGCCATGCTGCTAGCCCGCAATGGCTACAAAGCCTACTTCACCTGGCAGCATTACTGGAACGGGCGCCCACCTAACAGTATCACCCTTTCCCGCATGACCGGACCAGAGGGAGACATCATACTACCTACCGAGAATGACTATCTGGATACGTTGAAAAAGCACTTCCCTGATGCCTTCCCGCGCTTCTTTCACTCATTCCATCTCAAGCCCCAGACCTTTGAAAAGTAAGTTACTTGCTGAACCATTCTACTATGGCGTCGGCAGTTACTTTCCCTATCCCTTCTGCTTTCATCAGTTCCTTCGCAGTCGCTTTCTTGATTCGCTCCACAGAGCCAAATTTCTCCAGCAAGGCGCGCTTGCGTGTCACACTCATACCAGGCACATCGTCTAACAGACTCTCCCGCATACGCTTTCTAAGGAGCAGTTCATTGTAGCCATTGGCAAAGCGGTGAGCCTCATCCCTGATCCGCTGCATCAGCTTGAGAGCGCCACGCCCATGATCTATCAATAGCGGCTCGCTTTCCCCAGGAAAGAAGATCTCCTCCCTTTGTTTTGCCAGCCCAACAATCGGCATTTGCTGCAGCCCCAGCTGCCTAAGCTCTGCCACCGCAGAACTAAGCTGCCCTTTACCACCATCCACAATCACAAGATCAGGTAGCATAATGGGACACTTTCCTTCATCCCCCAATCTCCAGAGAGCTTCTACGATCGGCTCCTGACTATGCTCAAGATACTCCTCATTGGCTTTTCTCGCCTCTAACAAAATCCTAGCATAGCGGCGGCGCACCACCTCGGCCATACTGGCAAAGTCATCCTGACTCTCCACGGTCTTCATCCTGTATCTCCGGTAGTTACCGTTGTCTGGCAAACCATCCAGGAAGCGCACCATACTCGCCACGATATGGGTACTACTCACGTTGGAAATATCAAAACACTCCATCACTTTGGGAGGACGGCGCAGCCCCAGAGCCTCACCCAGTTCAGCCAGATCCTCGAGCGGCTTGACGGTCGTCGGCACACCGCGCCCCTTGGCAAAGGCTCTCGCCGGACTCAGGGTCTTCTCCAGATTGGTGATCACATCACGCAGCTTAGCCGCCTTTTCAAAGTTCAGCTGCTCAGCCGCTTTCTGCATCTCCTCGCGCAGGCTGGCAAAGCGGCTACGCTTGCCTTTGCCCTCCAGAAAATCCACCGCCTCCATCACCCGGGCACGGTAACCCTCTTCATCCACCTTGCCCACACAAGGCGCACTACAGTTGCGAATGATATCCGCATGGCAGTGCTTGTAATCATTTTCTCCGGGAAGCTTCGGACGGCAAGTGCGGAGACCAAACTCACGATTGATCCATTCCAGAGTCCCTTTCAGGGCCGCGGAGTGAACGAAGGGCCCGAAGTATTTGGCCCCATCCTCTTTACGTATCCGAGTAAGCTCAAAACGCGGAAAACGCTCCTTGAGCTGCACCTTTACCATGAGGAAGCGTTTATCATCTTTCTGGCTGACATTGTAGCGTGGCCGGTACTGCTTGATCAGCTTGCTCTCCAGAATGAGAGCTTCCTCCTCGTTGCGCACCTCATGGGTCTCAAAGTCCCAGATACTCTTGATCAAGGCCTGTGTCTTGATGTCCGCCTTCCCCCTGCGTGAGGGCATGAAATAGCTGGAAAGACGCTTTTTCAGGTTCTTCGCCTTGCCCACATAAATGATACTCCCCAGCCTGTCCTTCATCAGGTACACGCCAGGCTGCGTGCTGGTTCCCAACAAGCGCTCTCGAATTTTTAACCGGTTGTCCGCCATAGCTCTGACATCGAGGGAAAGACCTCGCCCTCGTTTAACGTAGTATGACAAAGCCCGTTTTGACAGCCTCGCAACAGCTTTTTCTGAGAAAAATCAACCTTTCCACAGCGCTATCACACAACATACGAAGTGCGAGTTTCATAGCACTACGCTTGCATCTGCCCAAAATCCGTCTACACTGACCATCAATTCAACTACATGAAAGCTTTTCACCTAATCATCAGCGGTCTCATGCTCAGCCTGGCGACGACAGTCTCGGCTGAAGAGGCAGCAGCCGCATCAGAGCCGACGCAACTCACCGCCATGGATCTCATCTCCAAGGGTGGCTTGGTCATGTACCCCTTGGCCGGCATTTCCATGTTCACTCTGATCCTGATTTTCCTCTATTTCCTCACGATCCGTCGCAACGCCGTAGTATCGGACCGCTTCATGAATTCAGCCGAAGCCTTGATTCGCAAACACGACTACCTGGGACTGGTCGCCCAGTGCCAACGCGAGAACAAGTCCATTGCCCGTGTCGCTGAAAAAACCCTCGACTTCATGACCAAGAACTCAGGAGTTTCCTTCAATGAAGTCCGCGAAGTCGCCGAGGCAGAGGGATCACGCCAGGCCGGCATCCTCACTCAGCGTATTTCCTACCTGTCAGACATTGGTGCCATTGCCCCAATGATCGGTCTCCTTGGAACAGTGATCGGCATGATCAAATCCTTCATGGAAATCGGTCAGGGCAATTTCGAGGGCGTCAAGCAAATGGAGCTTGGTGGAGGCATCGCCGAGGCTCTGATCACCACAGCTTCTGGCCTGGTGATCGGCATCACAGCCCTGATCTTCTACTCGATTTTCCGAGGCCGGGTACAGAAATACATCTCCGAACTCGAAGCGGCAGCGACTCACCTGATGGCCCTACTCGCCGCCCAATACAACCGCAGAGGAGGAGCTACTCCACGCCAGTCCTATGCAGATCAGACTTTGGAGGACGACTACACCATGCCCGTACGCCGTACCGCCGCTGTCCGCGGTGACGTCCCATCCCCGATCGAAGAGCAGCGTCCAGATGTCCAAGGTATCTAAACTCACCTGCAGCACATGAAATTTAAAAGCAATCAGCCACCAGCAGCGGGCTTCCAGCTCGCACCGATGATTGATGTCGTGTTCCTGCTCCTCATCTTCTTCATCGTCACCTACCAGCTCTCCGATTACGAGAAGGAGCTGGAAGTCAACGTGCCTACTGCTGAAGAAGGCTCCACAGAGTCACGTGGTTATCTTGAGGTCGTCGTCAACGTCCGCAAGGATGGCGATATCATCATCGAAAAGGAAAACTACACGATCGATGAACTGCAAAAGAAGATGGAAAACCTGGCCCGTGTGAATAAGGATCAGCCTATTCGAATCAGAGGCGACGCCGAGACACATTATCAGGACATCGTGACAGTCATCGACCGATGCCGTAAAGCTGGCATCTGGAACATCTCTTTCGCCACCCAGTCTCCCAAGCCTAAAGGCTAGAACCATTTCCATACTGCACCATGCGACATCTCACCCTGATTACTCTTGCCCTCGCCAGCCCCATCACGGTCTCGGCTCAGGAGCCTGCTCGCGCATTACAAGCAGATCCGGCGAATGACTATTTCGCCCGTGCTCAACAATTGTACGAGACAGGCAGAACGGCAGCCAGACCTGAGGATAAAGCTGAATTTTTCCAAAAAGCCATTCCGGTGCTCAGGGACTACATCCAGCGTTTCCCTCGCCACGAGAACACTCAGGCCGCCTATTACTACCTCGCGGATGCTTATTATGAGACTCAGCAACAGGACAGGGCCATCCCCATCTTCGAGCTGATCGTACGCCAATACCAGAAAGGGCGCTTTGTCTCTGCGGCCGCTTATCGCCTAGCCTACGCCAACTACTCCAAAAAAGATTTTCGCAACGCCGCACGTCTCTTTGGGATCACCGCCCTGAATGCCAGCCAACCGGAGGACCAGATCCGGGCCGCCTATTTCCAGGCCCAATGCTACATTCTTCTCGAGCAAAACGAACGCGCACTGCCCATCCTCAAAGACATCTCAAAAGCAGAAACAAAGAGCCCGTACAAAGATCAGGCCATCATGAAGATTGGCCACATCCTGCTGGCCAATAAACAATACGAGGATGCGCTTGCCAGTTTTCAAAAGCTGCTGGCAGGAGAGCAGCCAGCACCTCTCAAAGCTGAGGCATCTTTCCATGCCGGCTTGGCCGCTGCCGCGCTGAACATGTCCAAGCTCGCCGAGTCACTGTTCCAAGGTACACTCAGCGCCAAGGATTCCGTCTGGATTCCTCAGGCCCACATCGCCCTGCTCAATCTCTACTACAAGAATGAAAACTATGACGCGCTCATCAAGCAGGCAGAGCAGTCAAACGTCGAGCTTGAGCCAAAGATGATCGCCAAGCAAGGCGTCATGGTTGGACGCGCCTTCCTCCGCAAAAAGAATTACCCCAAAGCTGTCGATTACTTCCTCGAGATCGAACAGGCCGTTCCCGGCACAGACATGGCTTTCGAAGCCGGCTACTTCAAGCTACTCAGCTTCTTCAATATGAAGGGCTCTCGAATCGTCGACCAGGTGGATCACTTCATCCAGAACTACGCAGTCGGGAGGGGCACTCACAAGTACATCCATCAGGCTCTCTTCATGAAGGCGGAGACCCAGTACGCTGCAAAGAATTATAAGGAAGCCGCCAAGACCTACAACTCGATCGATCCCAAGCTTATCGATGAGCTCAACCTCCCAAGCTTCCTCTACAAGAAAGCCTGGTGCCTGGCCGAGACTGACAACCACGCTGGTGCAGCCAAGTCCTTCTCGGAATTCATCGATCTGGACCCGGACGACCCTAGAACCATTACCGCCTACGCCATGCGCGGCGAGTCATTCCTTGAACTCGATGACCGCGTCAACGCGCTGCGTGATTTTGACATGGTGATCCAAAAATCACCGAACACCAAGCTAGCCGCCATGGCTTTGCAGAACAGCGCCAAGATCCAGCGCCAGGCCAAGCAGTACCAGGATATGATCAATCGTCTATCCACCCTGCTTAAGGACTACAAAGACTTACCTAACCAAACCATTGCCAATGCCAACTACTGGATTGGCTGGGGCTATTACAAACTTGAGCAATACGCCGAGGCTCCCCCATACCTGGACAAAGCCATCCAGTTAGATAAACAAAGCTACGGCAAGCAGGCCGTCATGCTCAGCATCTTGTGCCACTACTCACTCAAGGATCTGGCAAACCTAACAAAAAGCGTAGAGACCGCCGATGAGATCGGTCTATACGATAAAGTCCCTCTCCCTGTCTTCCGCTGGTTAGGCTCTCAGTACTACAACTCAGGAGATTTTGAAAAAGCAGCCAGCCACCTCGAAAGCGGTCTGGAGAAAGGTGTTCCTCAGAAGACTCCAGCCATCATCTGGAGATTGCTAACCAAGTCTCAGCTGCAATCAGGAAATCTGGAAGACGCCTTGGATTCAGCCAACAAACTTCTCTCTATCGAAAAAGAAGATGCCTACATCGTAGACGCTAAACTCGACAAGACCAACATCCTGCTAGGACTGCAACGATACGGCGATGCCAAAATGATTGGCGACGAGGCACTGCAAATGCGCCCCACCGGCAAAGTCAAAGCAGGCCTGCTCATGGCTATGGGAGACATTTCCTTCCAGACCAATGATTTCAATGAGGCATCGAAACACTATGTTCTCTTGGTTTCTAACTTTGAAAACCTGGATCTCCATGCTGAGGCGCTTTACAAATTATCCCAAGCTCTGGACAAGGCTGGCAAATCCAAGGAAGCCTCAGAGTACAAGAAACAGCTCCAGCAGAAATACCCCAATTATAAACCTGCAAGCTAAACTTCCTAACAAAGCATACATTCTCAGTCTGCACGAGCCTTTTCGATAAGTTTCATTAACCTTTAAGCCTCTTGATGTTTTTCATTGCGTCAGGAGGCTTTTTTTATAGCCTATCAAGTTAGGCTACCCTCTTGATGATAGGCGGGTGGATCTTTCATTAGAAACCTCACAAAAGACTATGACTGAAATGTACTATCTTACCCCGTTGACAGGAATCGTCGGCCTTGTAATTGCGGGCCTCCTTTTACTCACGATCTTGAAACGATCGGGCGGCGAGGGGAAAGTGGCAGAGATAGCCGACAAAATCCACCGGGGAGCCATGGTCTTTATGCGGCGAGAGTTCAAACTCATCTTCGCCTTCGCCGTCGCCATCGCCATCCTGATTCTCATCTTCCAGGATAAAGCCTATGCCACCAATCAGGCTATAGCGTTTATCTTCGGCTGCCTGGCTTCATCCTTTGCCGGTTTCGTAGGCATGTTCACAGCCACCAAAGCCAACGTGCGTACCACCCTTGCAGCGAAAGAAGAAGGGCCCGCCTCCGCACTTAGCGTGGCCTTCTTTGGCGGCTCAGTCATGGGCCTCACTGTAGCAGCCATGGGCCTCATCGGCCTCGGCACCCTTTTCTGGATCTTCGCTGGTGGTGAGCACAAAGCACACGTGGCAGACATCATGGAAGGTTTCGCCATGGGCGCCTCTCTGGTCGCCCTCTTCTACCGTGTCGGTGGTGGTATTTTCACCAAGGCTGCCGATGTGGGTGCCGACCTTGTTGGCAAAGTCGAAGCAGGCATCCCTGAGGACGACCCACGTAACCCCGGCGTCATTGCTGATAACGTGGGTGACAACGTAGGTGACGTAGCGGGCATGGGCTCGGACATTTTCGAATCCTACTGCGGAGCTCAGATCGCCACCATCGCGATTGCTGGCGCTGCGGCAGCACGAGTAGCTGAGACTGGCGGTAGTGCCTTGATCGACAAACTTGGAGCCTCAGCAGACAAAATGGACTCACTGATGTACTTGCCACTGGCTCTGACGACTGTCGGCCTGTTCTGCTCACTACTCGGCATACTCATGGTAAAACTCATGTCCTCCAAGGATCCAGCCTCGGCCCTTCGCATAGGCACCATAGGCGCAGCAGTCATCTACATCGCAGCAGCCTTCGGCGTAGCTGGAATCTTTGGCCTGAACACCAATGTCGGTATCGCAGTACTATGTGGAGCCGTAGGAGGCATCATTATCGGCCTCGCCACCGAGCACTACACAGGTGGACAACCCGTGCGCGATATCGCTAAACAAGGAGAAACCGGAGTCGCCACCATCATGATTTCCGGCCTTTCTGTAGGTCTCAGGTCCGTAGCGATCCCACTCATCACCCTCGCAGCTACCATCTTCATCTCCTACAGCTTTGCTGGCCTCTATGGAGTCGGCCTGGCAGCGGTAGGCATGCTCGGCACCGTGGGCATCACCATGGCGATCGACGCCTATGGTCCTGTTGCCGATAACGCTGGCGGCATTGCCGAAATGGCCGCCATGGGACCCGAAACACGTAAGATTACTGATGGTCTGGATGCTGTCGGCAACACCACGGCGGCCATCGGTAAAGGCTTCGCCATTGGAGCTGCTGGCCTGGCTGCCCTCGCACTCATTACCGCCTTCATCCAGAAGGCTGAAATTCCCGACTTCAACCTTGGAGACGAGACCGTTCTCTCCATCTTCTTTGTGGGGCTGTTCCTCGGCGGTATCGTCCCCTTCCTCAATGGGGCCATCACCATGACGGCTGTAGGTGGAGCTGCCTTTGAAATGATCACTGAGATCCGCCGCCAGTTCCGCGAGATCCCAGGCCTCCTCGAAGGCAAGGCTGAGCCTGAAACCGACAAATGCGTGGACATCGCCACCAAGGCAGCCACCAAGAAGATGATCCTCCCGGCCCTTCTGGCAGTCGGCACACCGATCATCGTCGGCTTCGGCTTCAATGCCATCAAACCCGGCTATGGCGCCATCGCTCTGACAGGCACCCTCTGTGGAGCGCTTCTCGGCTGCATCCTTCTCGCCCTCATGATGTCCAACTCAGGCGGCGCTTGGGACAACGCCAAAAAGTACGTAGAGGAAGGCAACCACGGAGGCAAAGGCTCAGACGTCCACAGCGCCTGCGTGGTGGGTGATACCGTAGGTGATCCATTCAAAGACACATCCGGCCCATCCATGAACATTGTCATCAATGTGATGGCCATCGTTTCCTTGGTCATTGCTGGATTGCTTTAAAAGAGCTCTCCCCCTCAATACCTGAACACAAAAAAGCTCACCGTAAGGTGAGCTTTTCGTTTGATGCACTCTCGGGAGAGAGTGGCATCCCGTAGGGGATTCGAACCCCTATTGCCGCCGTGAAAGGGCGGAGTCCTAACCATTAGACGAACGGGACACTTAGTCGTGTTGTTTAGTGGTGCGCTTTCGGCGCGGGCGGAAAAAACCATGAATCCCGACTTACTGCAAGATCTTTTTTCTCTTTTTTCGCATTTTTCTTTGAGCCGCTTCTGACGAGCTCTCTAAAACCTTGAAAATCAATACTCATAGATCTCGCCCCCTCGTTTCACTATTTGCAGAGAGATCACCCTTCTCCACCAGACCTCGCTCAATTGCCTCCTGCATAGGCACAGGTTTTGCCTGACAAACCTTCTCCCAGCCCGGAAAATTCCATCGATTCGGGAATCCTTTACACTGAAATGGCTTCACTGGCTGGATTTTACACTGCCCGTTCTCGAGCATGATGCACTCATGGTTCTCCTTTTCGATCAATGAGAGTCCATTTCGGTTCATACGCAGCCTAGTGTACTGCTGAATGAAATCATCCACCTCCATCCCAAGGAATTCAGCGATACGATCTACCTCGTCATCTTCCACACGTACATCCCCCGGCCACTTGCAGCAAGCACCACAACGATCGCATTGATACCATATTTCCTTGTTCATCATCGGCTTCCTCTTTCCTCGGTGAGAATCACTGCATGCTCTCATCTACTCCAGATGTCCAACGCAAAAAAAGATGCCCTAGTAATAGGGCATCTTCATATTCATAGAGCTATGAAAGAAAATCTTTGATTAGTGGGAGGCTACCGGAAATGAGTCCCCCACTTGATCGTAGTAGTGCTTCACGCGGCCCTGGAACCAAGCCCACTTGCGTCCCGGCCTGCCGTTATCCAAGAGGAAATGAGGACAGTTTTTATGAGGCCTAGAGAGGCCCTTACGCTTCCAGTGATAATGGGGAACCACGTTACGCAGCGGAATGTCATACTTATGCATCAGGTAGGCTGTCAGTTTGGCTGTTCTATCCACTGTGGCTGTGCGGCTGTTTCCTGGATGCTCACACATTTCAAGGCCAATAGAGTAGTTATTACCTGGTCCGTCAAAATCAGCGTGTTCACCCTGCTCATTGGTTGGCAGATGCTGGACAGCTACACTTTGATCAATCGTATAGTGCCAGACAAGATAGCCGATACGGTTGCCACCTCGTCTCTTTGGAGCTCTCAACTTACCATTCTTCAGAGCCAGAGAATGCCTGTAGGCATCAGCTCCACGGGAAAAGTTCTGGGTACTGTGAATGGTGATGTAGCGAGGGCTCATGCTTCTACGGTATTTGCGAGCATGGCGTCCACGTGGGATTAAATCCTGTTTCACGTTCGCTTCAGAAAGGAGCGAGTTGAGACTCTTCACTCCATGTCTTTGACCTTGGTACGTCGAATTGGTGCTGACCATGGTGGCGGTCGAGCCCATCGCTGGATCACTAGACACAGGCTTCACCATCACCACAGGGGGTGAAGGCGAGGAGCAGGATACAATGGCCACTATCGTAGCGAAGAGGCCAAGGGGGAGAATAGTGCTCAAAAATCGCATATCTTATTTATTATCATACTTATACCTATTACACGAGGGTGATTATGAAAAAACTATAATTCACCATTCATCAGGGCAATGACGCAAGGGGGGAATAGTTCTCACCAACTATAGGTCTACGAGTAAGACAACCTCCTCTTTCATTTCGCTCAAATTAATTTGAAAAAATCTGCATAAAATCACTGCAGGCACTATCTCTAGGCAAACACATGTGCTACCACTCAAGAACTTGAGGCGCTCAAAAGCTCCAGAACCTGGTATCAGCCAAGCCATGCATCATTGCCCACCCGACGCATGGCTGGGAAATCTACGTCCTGGAACCAAGCAAGCGATCGGTCCCGTGGCCGATGCCGCAGCCTCCTTCGCCATTTCCCTCATTGCCCGGGCTTACAACGACAAGCACCCTAACAGAAGAGTCTGGGTAATCACCGAACTCCCGCGCCTCCGGGAACGCATCGCCGATGAAGTCCCTCTGTGGAATGTCTCTGCCCACCTGTTCCACGAAATCTCTACTTCGATTCAATCGAGTGAAATAGCCGACCCCGAGAGTCTCGCGGAGCGACTTGCAGAGCTTCATGCCCTCACCCATGACCCCACCCGCGCCGAGATCGTTCTCGCTTCCGAGGAAATGCTTGAGGAAGCCGCACCGTCTGAGAAAGACCTGAAAGCAACACGAGCTATCCTAAGTGTCGGCCAGTCACTCGACATTGAGCGCTTCTTGGGGACGCTAGACGAACAAGGCTTTGAGAAAGTCTCCCAGATTCACAACCGTGGTCAGTATGCGCAGCGGGGCGGCATCATCGATGTCTTCACCTGGCAGAACCCTGCCCCCATCCGTATTGAACTCTTCGATGTAGAGATCGAATCCATCCGTGCATTCGATCTGGATACCCAGACATCCCGCCGCAAGCTCGACAGCATCGAACTACCGATTAGTGATCCAAATACCTCGGCTACCATTGCGGACTTCATCCACCAGAATGATCTCGTGATTTCCTTGGGGGAAGACGCCCACGAGCTCAGTCACATCCATCTTTCCCCGGACGCTCCCATCGGTAACGACGGTGAAGCCGACTTCACGCACGCTCTCTACGGCAGCCCCCTCGGCGCCTTTGAAGCCGGTGACTTCGTCCTCCAAGAATCCAAGCGTCACAGCTTCCACCAGCAGATCGCCGAATGGAGAAAAGACGACTGGCAGATTCACCTCATCTTCGCCAACAACGGGGAAAAGGAACGCTTCGCCGAACTCATGGGAGCCAGCGTTTTTGATTCCATTGAAACCTGCAAGGGAGATCTCGCTCAGGGCTTCACCTATCCCTGCGCCAAGCTGGCGGTACTCTCGTCCGCGGAACTTTTCGGCCGCTACCAGACCCAGCGTGCCCACCGCACCACACATCTCGACCACCAACGCCGAGCCAGAGCTCAGACTAATATAGAGGACATCAATGAAGATGATCTCGTGGTCCACTCCGAGTACGGCATCGGCCGCTTCGAATCTATAGAAACCAATGAAGACGGTGAGGAGGAAATCCACATCCAGTATCGCGACGGCGCGATTCTCTCTGTCCCCATTGATCAGTCCCACCTTCTGTCACGTTACGTGGGCATGGGTGGGAAGACACCCGATCTCTCCAAGTTGGGAGACAACCGCTGGGCCAAGTCTCGCCGTGCTGCCGAGAAATCCATTCTCGATTACGCCGCGCAACTGCTCAAAATCCAGGCTGAGCGCAATGCCCTACCGGGTACAGGTCACCCGCCGGATACCAAGTGGATGTGGGAATTTGAAAACTCTTTCCGCTTCACCGAGACGCCTGGCCAGCTCGAAGCCATTGAAGACACCAAGGCTGACATGGAAGCGGCCAAACCGATGGACCGCCTCATCTGTGGCGACGTAGGCTTCGGAAAAACCGAGGTTGCTATCCGCGCCGCCTTCAAGTGCATCACCGGCGGCAAGCAGGCTGCCCTCATGGTACCCACCACTGTTCTGGCGGAGCAGCACTGGCGCAACTTCCGCGAGCGTATGTCCGACTACCCGATTCGGGTCGAACTACTGAACCGCTTTCGTAAGCCTGCAGAAATCCGCGAGACCCTCAAAGGACTCGCGAATGGCTCGGTCGACATGGTGATCGGCACACACCGACTCGTTTCCGACGATGTCGTCTTCAAAAACCTCGGTCTCGCCATCGTGGACGAAGAGCAACGCTTCGGAGTTCGACATAAAGAAAAATTCAAAGAGCGTATGCACGGCATTGATATGCTTACCCTCTCAGCGACTCCAATCCCGCGTACTCTCTATCTCTCACTCATGGGCGCCAGGGACATGTCCACCATCGACACACCTCCCCCTAATAAAGTCCCTGTGCAGACATCCATCTGCTCCTACGATGAACGCATCATCCGCGCAGCCATTGAACGCGAGATGAAACGCGGTGGACAAATCTTCTTCCTTCACAACAGGGTCAAGACAATCGACCTGATGAAGAAGAAGCTGTTAGACCTCGTGCCGGACGCTCGCATCGTCGTCGGCCACGGTCAAATGGATAAAGATGAACTCGAAGTCGTCATGCGCACCTTCGTCAATGGGGATGCAGACATTCTGTTAGCCACCACCATCATCGAATCAGGCATCGACATCCCGAATGCCAATACCATCATCATCGACCGTGCAGACCGCTTCGGCCTGTCCGATCTCTATCAGTTACGTGGTAGAGTTGGCCGAGCAGGAGATAAAGCCTACGCAATCCTACTACTACCTGGTGAACTCATCGGTGGTGATGCTCGCAAACGCATCAATGCTATCAAGCAATACACAGCTCTAGGATCTGGCTTTAAAATCGCCATGCGCGACCTCGAAATCCGCGGCGCAGGAAACCTGTTAGGAACAAAACAATCCGGACACATCGCTGCCATCGGCTTTGACCTCTATTGCCAGCTACTGAGACAATCGATCGACCGCCTCAAGGGGAACACAGTCCAAGCACGTATCGACGTCACCCTGCGTGCAGACTTCCTGACCTTCAACGAAACGGAATACAGCCAGGCAAACCCGGACACCAATCTTCCAGCATTCATTCCGGCCAACTACATGACCGAGCCATCCATGCGCATACGGGCATACAAACAACTGGCCGAAACCGTCAGCGAGAAGGAACTCAAGATCATTGCCAACAGCTGGCAGGACCAGTTCGGCCGTCATCCAGTCCCTGTCAAAAACCTACTGACCGCGACTTCCCTCAAAATTGCCGCAGCAAACGCCTTCATTACCAGCGTGGAAATCCAAGGTCAGCGCCTCATGCTCACCCGCAATGGCAACTACATCATGCTGGAGGGCAAACGCTTCCCACGCCTCACCGAGTCCCACCCCGGCAAAAAGCTCGATGAAGCCCTCTCCATGCTCAAGTTGATCTAGAGATTCCAGTCTTCATCTGCAGATCTTGGTTGTCTTGACCAAATTACGCACAGGTGGAAATTTGTATGATAGAATTTCGTACTATGGCAAAAGGTCAGCTCCTTGGCCGAAGTATGTTATTCAGTAAACTATGAAAATCACGATGCTCTCTCAAACAATGATTATTGGTGGTCTTTGCCTGACTGCCAGTTTAAGCTCCCACGCTGACTCCGCCCGCCCACTGACAGAGGTGGAGGGAGCCCACGAAATCAAAGTCAATGGAGGCTGGTGCTGGTATCAAGGCCCACGGGCTATCGTGACTCAGGACGGCCAAATTCTTTTCACCACCATTGCCGGTGACACCTTTGGCGGCACAGATGCCGGTGACCTGTGGATAAGCTCCTGGAATCCTGAGACAGGCAATCTGAAGCATTTTGAGCTGCACGATAAGTTTCACCGCGACGATCACGACGTCGCCGGACTACTGGAGCGACCGGACGAACGCATACTCGCCGTCTATGGCAAGCACGGTCAAGACACCCTGCAAAGATGGCGGATCACAAGCAATCCCCATGACATCACCGCGTGGGAGAAAGAAGAATCACTCAACCACGGCGCAGCCTACACCTACTCAAACGTTTATCAACTCTCGGCGGAGAATGGCCGCATCTACAATTTCTGCAGGGCCCGTGGCTACAACCCGAACTGCAGTATTTCAGACGACAATGGCAAATCCTGGAAGTACGGCTGGCGCTTGTTCTCTTGGAAAAAAGACGACTTGAAGGATAACCCGCTCTATACCGGAGTGGACGGATGCCGCCCCTACCTCCGCTACACCTCCAACAATAAGGATACGATCCACTTCGTAACTACAGAGGATCATCCACGCGCTTACGACAACTCCATATATCACGGCTACTACAAGCAAGGAAAGCTCTACAACTCAGCTGGCGAAGTCGTTGGCAGTCCTGGATTAAGTGGCGACAGTGAACTCAAGCCCACCTCCTTCACCCGGGTATTCGAAGGTGGACCAGAAAAGGTAGCCTGGACCGTGGACATCGAACTCGATGAAAACGAGCACCCTTACACCGTATTCTCGGTTCAGCTGGACGGCGCCAAAGGAAGAGGCCAGCGCCTCGACCAATATGGTAATGACCACCGCTATTATTATGCGCGCTATGATGGCAAACAATGGAATGTGCACCAGATGGCATTCGCTGGCACCAAGCTTTACACCAAGGAAAGTGACTACACGGGGCTGGTAGCCCTGGACCCACAAGACCCGGATACCGTCATCATCTCTACCAACGCCCATCCGGCTACAGGCAAAGCCTTGATTTCATCCAAAGACCAAAAGCGGCACTGGGAGCTCTTCAGAGGAAAAACTTCTGACCAAGGAAAATCCTGGAAATGGGAAGCCATCACCCGGAATTCCGATACAGACAACCTCCGCCCCCTCATCCCATCCAACCCGGGAGGCAAACGCCATATACTCTGGGCTCGCGGCGATATGACCACCTTCACTGACTACCGGCTCAATATTTGTCACCTGAGTGAGCCCCGCTAGTTGAAACTAGTTTTTGTCCCCCCCTCTCATAATGCCCGCAGTTCTTGAGCTGACGGGCATTTTTGCGTTTATCCCTCTATCTAGGATGCATATATTTAATATTTCTTAATTAAAAAACCCATACTCGAAAAACACGTTTACACACTCTATATTAGCCGTTTACGAAATGTGACAACTTCGTTTCCCTGCACCATTTGCCAATCTACAACAGCGGAAGCATCTTGCGCATGTCTCCACCGGGGACCCCAGATAACAAACAACCAATTCTACCATGAAATTCAAAGCAATTACCTCCGCTCTTGCAGCAGGCCTCGTTCTCGCAGCTAGCGCTACAGCTCAGACCAAACTCACCGTTAAAGGTTCCGACACCCTCGGTGCTAAAATGGTTCCTCAGCTCGCTGAAGCCTACAAAGCAGCTGGCAACAACGTAAGCTTCGAAATCGCAGCTGAAGGTTCTTCCACATGCTTCACAAACCTCCTCGCAGGTACAGCTGACTTCGGTATGTCTTCCCGCTCCGTTAAGGCTTCCGAGAAGAACAAGTTCGCTTCCGCTGGTAAGGAACTCGTTGAGCACGTTGCAGGCGTTGACATGATTGCTGTCATCGTAAACGAAGCCAACGGCGTTAAGAAACTCACTAAAGACCAGGTTGCTGGCATCTTCACAGGCACCATCACTGACTGGTCCGAAGTTGGCGGTAAGGCTGGTGAAATCAAAGTTTACACCCGTAACACTTCCTCCGGTACCTACAAGACTTTCCAGAAGCTTGCTATGAACAAGAAGGACTACGGCAAGAACAGCCAGAAGATGGCTGGTAACGAGCAGATCGCTGCTGAAGTTGCTAAGGACGTAAACGGCATCGGTTATGTTGGTCTTGCATACGTCGGCCGCGACGGTATCGCTCCTGCAGCTGTTGACGGTGTTCTTCCTACTCCTGAGAAAGCTGACGAGTACGCACTTTCCCGTAACCTCTACTACTACACTGTTGGTCAGCCAGCTGGTGAAGTGAAGAAGTTCATCGACTGGGCAACTGGTACTGAAGAAGCTGCTAAGATCATCGAAAAAGTTGGCTTCATCGGCGCACCAAAGAAGTAAGTAGCGATTAGTACTTCTGCTTTACTCAGTAACAAATAACATCTAAAGCACCGCACATGACCGAATTGTGCGGTGCTTTTTCCATGAAGGCACTTGCGCTTCAACACGCTACACAGAACTATCTGAACTCGCTTTCCCTGATATGAAATCCTCGAAGACAGCCAAAGATAAGAATCCTTTCCACAAAAAATCCGGATTCAAGGTACTCGGCATCGGCAAACAGGAAGCGATCAAATATTTTTTCGGCGGCAACGCCACGATGGCCATTATTGTCATCAGCCTTATCATTTTTTTCCTCATCTATCACGCATGGTCCTTCTTCCCGGACTATCGTAAGAGTCTCACCCTCTACCGCCAGTCTGGCCAGGAATTCACAGACTACGCATCCGAGCAGATCACGGCTCAAAAAGAACTCAGTTCCCTAGCCATCCAGGCACGCGAGTATGAGATCATGGATCGCCTAGGCGCCCTCTATTTCGTGACGCAAGTACACGCCACCTTCAAATCACAAGTCCTCAAGGAGATTTCCTCGGAACGTAAAGAACTTAAGAGATCCGAATCCAGATTCAATGACCTCCGTGAGGAAGACCCGCCAAAACCTGACCGCATCAAGGAAGCTGAAAAAAGCCTAGCTGCTGCCCGAGAGGCCCTGCGCGCTGAAGCCACCAAAGTCATTTCAGATCTCGACTACAGTGACCTGACCGACAAAACCTGGGTCACCGATAAGAAATACCTCGAGTCCATTCGCCAATCTGTCGTTGAGAACATCATCACAGGGGAAGACACTGAATTCCAGAAATCGATCAAAGACAGTGAAGCCAAGGCAAAGGCTGAGATCGACGCCCTCCCTTTCATCCAGGACCTCGCCGAAGCACGCAAACTTTTCCAGGAGCCTCAATCAGAGTTTTCCAAGTTCGTCGATGAAATCCGCAAGATAGCCGGTAGCAACAAGAGTCAGGCTCTCACGTATTCCTCTGCAGGCGCACGTAAAGAAGCCCTACTTAAAGCAGCTGAACTCGCGCGCGACGAAGAAACCAGAAAACGTAAGCTTATTGAAGCTGAGCGTGTTCTCACCATTGAACCGGACTACTCCAAGCTCAATGAACCACTCTACAACAGCTTAGACAAGCACCAGGAAGTCCTCGCCAAACTCACGGAAAAGACCAAAGAAGGCCTCGCCAAGGTGCCCAGTGCAGACAAATTTGAAGGAAAACTCGCCCGCCGCCGCATCAACAAGATCCACGAGCTAGAAGAATCAATCTTCGAACTCTTTGACGAGAAAAGAAAGCGTATGGAGGAATGGGACCACACCGCGCACATGCCCATGTCCCAGGCGGTAACTGGATTCTTCTTCGGCACCAAATGGGTTACCAACTCCTCCTGGCAGGACTTCTACGGAATCATCCCGCTGCTCGCAGGCTCAGTTTGCGTAGCCCTTGTCGCGGTAGTGATTGCCGTTCCCTTCTCTGTAGGTGGAGCCATCTACGTCAACCGCTTGGCGTCCCCCTTTGAGCAAAAATTCATCAAGCCAGTGATTGAGTTCATCGGCGCGATTCCTTCCATCGTTCTCGCCTTCTTCGGTGTGGTGGTTCTCGGTAATTTCTTGGTCGAGAACACACAGTATCCAATCATATCCTGGATCCCTGGCCTACCGGTAGAAAACCGCCTGACCATTCTCAACGCTGGCATCCTGCTGGCTCTGATGTCCGTGCCGACCATTTTCACGCTCGCTGAGGACGCCCTCAATAACGTGCCAAAATCCTACAAGGAAGCCTCACTTGCTCTCGGTGCCACTCGAATCCAGACCGTGCTCAAAGTGATCATCCCAAGTGCCTCGTCTGGCATCATCGCAGCTGTTCTACTCGGTTTCGGCCGTATCATTGGTGAAACCATGGTGGTACTGCTTGTCATGGGTGGCCGTATTGCCATCCCGGAATCCATTACCGACCCTGCACACTCCATGACTGGTATCCTGGCTCAGGAAATTGGTGAAGTGGATGAAGGATCTCTCCACTGGGGGGCCCTCTTCATGGTTGGCCTCGTCCTATTCGTTATCGCTCTCAGCCTGAACTACATTGCTCAGACCATTCTCCGCAAGTTCAGCAAACACTAAGTTTCACACGTCTAGAATCTCCCGAACACTCTCGACATCATGTCTTCACACACACATCAACCTGCGGTCAACCCGTTCTGCAAGACCCAAGACAGACGGAAAGGCAAAGAGAAACTGGTGACAATCACCTTCATGATTTTCACCTATACCGTCCTCTTCTGCGCTTTCGTTATCTTTGGCAATATCATCTGGAAAGGCGCCCCCGTCCTCGCGGAGAAAGGCCTAAGCTTCCTGACAGAGAAACCTCAAACGTTGAGCGTTCTGGAAGTAGAACAAGCTGATGGCATTGAAGTGCCTGCTAAGAACTTTGATTCCATGCTCAGCAGCAATGGCGACGACAGACTGCCGATCGCCAATGTACGAACCTTTGACAAGTCCTATAAGATGATCAACTTTGATCTCCTCCCAGACTCTATCATCGGCGAGGGATACCTGAAGGACCTGGAGCAGCAGAACGACAACTTCTACCTCCGCTATGATGAGCGCACCCTTGAAGCCCCTGTCGCATTCACCCTGCAGCAGGACAAAGCGATTACCCTCACTGAGGACGCTTACAAAACAGTCAAAGAGCTAGCCCCGAATTTGATTCCTGCAGACGTAAAATCCAGAGAATCCAAACTCAGCGACTTCGAGGTCACCATCGCCAAAGGTGAATACATGATAGGCAAGGGTACTCACGACGCCTTGGTAAACACGCCTCTCATCTTCAAAATGAAGCAGACCTTCGCTGATGATGATGCGGGTAATGAATTCCCATGTATCATCCCTGAGACTCAGACCATCACCGTAGATGGAGGCACATTCTTTACAGCTTTTGACGAGGACGAGAGCGGCACACTGCCACTAGAGGATCAAAAGGACATCCCGGTGGTCAAAAATTTCTACGACTTCACCATTCCTGCTGGCACCTACCAAACCAATGACAAGGTACTGGCGATTCTAGCCAACATGGGTGTACCAACGAAACACAATACAGCCAAGGGATCTATCGTAGTCAATCTCGGCAAAGCCATCAACCTGACCACATCTGCTTCAGAGTATGAGACCCTGATCGCAGCAAACCCTGGCATCAAAGTAGACAACGCTACACCAGCTGTAGAGTCTGAACCATTCGTCAGCTTCACCTTGAAGAAAGACTCCGAAGTTCTTCTCAATGCTGAAGACTATGAGCAGATCAAAGCTGCCAACGAGGGAACAAACAATTTCAAGACCTCATCTGAGCACACCCACTCCTACTCGGGCGGTGGTGTACTGGGCCCGATCATAGGTACAGCTATCTTGGTCATCATCTGCATGGCCATTGCTCTTACCACGGGTATCGCCTCCGCCGTGTTCCTCACGGAATACGCAGCACAGGGACGCTTCATTAAGACTATCCGTCTGGCGATGCTCAACCTCGCAGGTGTCCCCTCCATCGTGTTTGGTCTTTTCGGTCTTGGTCTCTTTGTCATGATCGCCCCGGCTCTCACCAGCACACCAAGTGCTGAGAGTAAATTCATCGTACCAATCGCACCTGTCGCTTCCGAGCCTAACCTGCGTGTTGTCGAGCAGGAGAAAATTTACATCGCCGAAGACAAAGCCTCCATCTCCGAACTTCGTGAACTCACCGCCACTGCTGGCGACACGCGTTTCTATGACGGCTGGTACTACCTCTCCTTCCAGGGCTGGGGCACCTGCATGCTGGCAGGTGGATTCACACTCGCTATCATGATTCTTCCGGTGATCATCACCTCCTGTGAAGAGTCACTCCGCGCCGTCCCGCAGGGATTCCGTGAAGCCTCGCTGGCACTGGGTGCCTCCAAGTGGCAATCCATCCGCACAGCAGTTCTTCCATACGCCTTCCCAGGGATTCTTACAGCATCTGTCTTGGGAATTACGCGTGTAGCTGGCGAGACAGCTCCTATCATGTTCACGGCAGCCGTCGCTGAACGCTCAGATCTTCCTTGGCAAGGCATCCACTCGCTGGGCTTTGATCGTTTCATTGATTTCCTCCAGCAATCGGTGCAAGCTCTGCCATACCACATCTACACGGTAGCCGGCAGAATCCCACAATCTGAATACACACAGCCGATGCAGTACGGTGCCGTACTCGTCTTCATGATCATCGTGATGTCACTTGCCGGCTTCTCCGTCTGGCTGCGCATCCGAGTACGCAACAAAATCAAGTGGTAACCATGTCTACTCAAACCATCTCCAAACCATCCCGCAATATGAACTCCAACAATCCGGCAGCCAATTCCGATTCGCTCCTACAGGCATCTAGAAATGAGCCTCATGTGGAACCGATGATTGAGATCGACAATGTTTCCTTCTCCTATGACCTCGGTAAAACGAATACCCTCCGTAACATCACCCTGGACATCCCTGAGAAGCAGGTCACTGCTTTCATCGGTCCATCTGGCTGCGGTAAGTCCACATTGCTTCGCTGCATCAACCGCATGAACGACCTCGTGGAAACCTCCAAGATCACCACAGGGGAAATTCGTATCATGGGTCAGGACATCAATGACCGCAGCGTGTCTGCCATTGAGCTGCGCAAGCAAGTCGGCATGGTCTTCCAGAAATACAACCCCTTCCCGAAGTCTATTTATGACAACGTAGCCTACGGACTCCGTATCCAAGGCATCAGGGACAAATCTACTCTAGACGAAGCAGTCGAGAGAGCACTCAAAGGTGCCGCTCTCTGGGATGAGGTCAAAGACCGTCTCAAAGACTCAGCACTTGGCCTCTCCGGTGGTCAGCAGCAGCGTCTCTGTATCGCTCGTACCACAGCGGTAAAACCAAAGGTCATCCTAATGGACGAACCATGCTCAGCACTCGACCCTATCGCCACAGCCAAGGTGGAGGAATTGATCACCGAGCTCCGTCAGGAGTTTACCATCGTCATCGTGACCCACTCCATGCAGCAGGCCAGCCGTATTTCGGACAACACAGCCTTCTTCTATCTGGGTGAACTCATCGAGTACGCTGATACCACGAAGATCTTCTCCAACCCAAGTAACAAGCAAACCGAAGACTACATCAGTGGCCGCTTCGGTTAATCCTCTCTGCCAAACCAGCTCCTACCCCAACCTCTAACTTACCTAACAACTATGCAAACTGGCGGACATATCCTATCAGACTTCAATAGTGCCATGGAAGACTTCAGACAGAAGATGATTACTATTGGCAGCCTCACCCAGCAGAACCTGGAAAATGCTATCCGCGGCCTCCTTGACCGCAACATTGAGCTTTGCAATCAAGTCATCGCGGACGATGAAGAAGTAGACCAACTGGAAATCATCATTGATGAAGAAGGTGTCCTTCTCATGTCCAAGTACCGACTCTTCGCGGGCGACCTCCGCATGGTGATCTCCTCCATGAAGATCACCAACAATCTGGAGCGTATTTCTGACCACGCAGTCAGCATCGCCAAGCGCAGCAGAAAGATCCTCAGAAACAGCGAACTGCCAGAGAACCGACTCGTCGAGCCGATCTATCAACTGGCGAACAACATGCTCACCAAAGCTCTGACCGCCTACAATGACGGCAGCAAGGAAATCGCTTTGGAAGTCATTCGTGCAGATGACGAGCTGGATGCCCTCCACAAATCCACGCATAGAAAGCTTACCAAGTGCCTGGAAGGAGAATGCTCCAATTACAAGGACTACCTCAATCTCGTGTTCATTTGCCGCTGGCTTGAACGCGTTGGTGATCTCTCGGTAAATATCGCCGAAGACGTCGTCTTCATGGAGACAGCTACCGATATTCGTCACGGCGGTGAGCTTTCCGACGAGGAAGAATAATTCACTCCATTATTAGGATTAATCACTTTCTAACCGCCGAGGCAGCCGCCCGGCGGTTTTTTCTTTTATCTGTAGTTTGCAAGTGCAGCCAGACAGTCTAGTATGTGACTGCTTGTAATGCCTGAAAAAGAAGACATCACCCCCACCAAAAAAGCAAAGCGCAAGTGGACGAGACGCTTGGGCTGGACTGGAGCCGTTCTGCTGGCCTTAGGCTACACCCTGAACGGTCCTGGTGCACGCTGGGCGGTCTCCTACGGATTAGACAAAGGGCTTGAGACACAAGGCATGTCTGGCTCGGCAGAAGTAGAGGGTACGCTGGCGAGTGGCTTCGTGATCCAAAACTTGCATTACTCAGGTGAGCAAGGCCTCCAGCAGCTAGAAGCGGACAAGCTAGTGCTCGACTATCGTATCCTCGAGCTCCTAGATCAGAAAATCCGGGGAGTTTCGCTAGAGAACGCCCGCGTCGTCATGGACGTTTCCAAATTCCCCCCCAGCAAAGAGGACCCAGAAGACCCGCACGCCAAACTGCGCGAGACCCTCTCACTTGTACGAAGCTGGGTAGAGCAACCTGAAATCACCATCACAGACTTACAGCTTAGCCTACTCCAAGAGGGTGACCCCTTTGCTGATTTCTCCCTCAGCGAACTAAGCCATGCCTCAGGATCCAGCGATTTTCAGCTGAGCGGCTTCACCGCCAAAGACAGCACCGGCTCTAGTACTGCTGAGCAAGTCGTCAATCTGACCTGGCAGGAGTACTCGGCCACTCTTGACCGCTTCGAAATACTTCCAGGAATTGCCCTGAGCTCCGTAAAGGCGGACTGGCAGCAGTACCCGACAGGCTCCGGCACACTTTCATTCTACGACGCAGAGCTCGACATCTCCGTGTGCGAGAGCCTGAGTGCCAGTCTCACTAACGGACAAATCACCACCCAGGCCGTTCAGTTCCACCTGGGCATCCCTCTCCCAGTAGAAGCGGTTCTGAGCCAGCTTGAGCTGGAAATCAATAACTGGCAGGAAACGCCAGTTCCCTCTTGGGAAGTCCAGGCCAAACTCGCTGCGGATTCGCTGCAGTTCAATGAGTATCTCGCGAAAGACCTCGGCCTGGACCTCAGTCAAAAAGACCAAAGCTACACCCTTAAACTCGAAACCAAGCTCAATGAGACTGAGCTCTCAGCATCTGCAAAAGGCTCATGGTCTGACCCTGAATCCAAAGAATGGTGGAAACACACCAAACTCGACTATGCCCTCGAGACCACCAAGCTAGGAAATATCGCAGACCTATGGATCGAACTACCAGAGGGTATCGAACTTCAGCAAGCTGCCATGAAACTCAGCGGGAACCTCAGCCTGTCTGGTGAGGTCCTTGATCAAGTCCAGGCAGAAGCAAGTGTTCGTGGCATTCAGGCAAGAGATTCCAGCATTCCAGAGATCGCACTTTCTGCCGACTATCACTCTTCAGGTACAGTCACAGCATCGGCAAACTCCCCCGAGCGCTTCGAACTGGAAGCTTTTTACGACTTGAATAGCCAAGATTATTCGGGAGCCATCTCATTCAGCGAGCAATCTCCTGAGTGGATCAATGCCTTACTCGAAATATTCGAACTCAAGCTAGCTGCGGGAGGTCCACTAGACTTTGCCTGGTCAGGAAAAGGAAACATCGACCTGAAGAAACCACAAATCGGCACCCTCAAAGTCAACCAGCTAGAGCTCTCGCTTCCTGAGATCCCAAAGCTCTCCGCCTCCACCAACGTGAGCTACCAGTGGCCTGACAAGCTGGATATCCATTCTTTGTCTATCAGAGAAGAAGACTGGTTAGGGCAAGCCCAGTTGAACTGGGATGGAAAAAGTATCTCTATCAAGCAGTTTGGCATTCAGCGCGACAAAGAGCCTATAGCCACCATCACAGGCAACATCCCTTACCATACTGAAATCACCACTCTCAAAGAGTTTCTGGGGCAGAAAACGGCATGGAACCTGAACGTAGACACCAAGCAACTCTCACTCGCCAAACTAAGGCAATGGTTTGCCTTAAAGACAGCTCAGGAAATCAACGGCTCTCTGGAACTTGATTTCAAACTCGCTGGCTCCCCCAGAGCTCCTAGCATCAATGGCCTGATGAAAGCCATCGATGTCTCGGGTATTGATGACGAGCACATCGCTCCACTTAATCTATCAGTCGACTTCCGGTCTGAAGAAGAGCAACTTAGGCTCTCGGCTGAACTCTCAGAGAACCAAGACAAACGCATTGCCCTCAGTGGCACCTTCCCTTTCACCCCAGAAGCTTGGCTCGAAGACCCCAACCTCCTGGAGACTTTGTTAGATAAATCCCCCATAGACGCCAAACTAACGATTGAAGAATTACCCTTGGCTCGCTTCAAAAAATTCATCCCAAAGATCGAGTCTCTAGAGGGATCGATAACAGGCGAGGCCAATGTCAAAGGAACGATTCATGACCCTAAATTCCAAGCCGACATCCAAGCTGAAATCCCTCAGCTCAAGCTAGGGTTTGAAGAATTTCGCGATGCGAGGAACCTCAAACTCAACGCTAAAATCTCAGACTCCTTACTTGCCGACCTAGAACTCACCGCTCAGATCAACGGTGGTGATTTCAAGATCTCCGGCAAAGCTGATCTCAACGACTTCAAAAACCCCAGCTTCGATATCGACCTCATGACCAGATATGCCCTGGTGCATCGGGACGACCTAATCTCAGCAAGGGCAAACACCAACCTAAACCTAAAAGGGACACTCAAGGAGGCTACGCTCTCTGGCAGAATTGGCTTGGTTGAATCTCTGCTCTACAAAGATATCGAACTCCTTCCCATAGGAGTCCCTTCCTCAGCAGTAGCGGAAGTCAAGCTCCCAGCTATCGATCCAGAGAAAGCGGAAGACGGGCTTCCTATTCCGGAGCCCTTCGGCGAATGGAAACTTGATCTAACGATTCTTACAGAAGACCCCATCCTTGCTCGTGGTAATATCGCCTCCGGTTTCATCCGCGGCTCCATCAAAGTAGGAGGAACCCTGAAAAATCCGGAACCAGACGGCAGCCTTTCTATCAGAAACGTGAAAGCCAAGCTCCCCTTCAGTCTGCTAGAAATACCCAAAGGCTCGGTCATCTTCACTCCGAAGAACGGTCTAGTGCCCACGCTCGATATCCGCGGCAAGTCCTCGATCGGCAATTACGATGTGAGCGTCTTCGTCTACGGGTCCGCGTCATCGCCAAAAACAGCCTTCACCTCCTACCCTCCTCTTCCTGAAAGCGAAGTCATGGCCCTGATCGCCACGGGCTCTACAACCAGTGGCTTGGAAGACCAAGAAGTGGCCGCCTTCAAGGCCCTCCAAATCTTTCTCATCAAAATGCGCCAAAAAGCAGAACAACCAGGAGGCAATCAACTCTTTGTCGCCCTGCTGAAAGGAGTAGAAAACCTCAACCTCAACGTGGGAGAAAAAGATGCATTCACGGGACGTGAATATTACTCCGCCACCATAGAGCTCACCCCCCAATGGCACCTAACAGCCCAAGTAGATAATGAGCAGCAAACCCGAGGCTTAGTCATCTACGTGATCAGATTCCGCTAATGCATCCCCGCCACATTCCCATCTACTCATCACTCCTTATAGGACTCAGCCCTCTCGCGCTAAAGTCTGCGGAAATTCGTGTGACCGGGCTGGCACCAGGTCAGCAAAAGGAAATCATCGACAAGCTAACACCCCGCCTAGACTTCGTTACCCGTCGTGAGCCATCTCCTTGGCGAGCTGATGATGCGGCCTTCTTCCTGAAACGCATCCTAGTTCGCGCAGGTCATGCGGAAGCTACAGTCGACTGGAGTCTGCCCGGTGGACAAATTATTCAGCTTACGGCACGCCCAGGCATCCGATATGTGTACGGCGAAATTAACACAAACGAACTGGGTCCACTCACTCAGGAAGAACTACGTAGTTACTTCCTGCAACCTGTGGTCGAATCCGAGATTGTAAAAGAAGACGAAGCCCCCTACATCCCCAAGTTTACCGCACTGGGAGCTCAGAACGTGGACAACTACCTCAAATCTCAGGGCTATTGGTCATCCTCTGTCACTGTCGTCAGTGAACAATATGACCGACAACAAAAAGACGTAGATATCACACTTCGTATCAACCCAGGCCCAGTCCACATTCTTGCCGTCCCCTCATTCCAAGGAGCTAAAAGTGAGGACATTCAGGCTCACTTGGCTGACATCAAGCCTTACCTTGGCAAAACGGCAAATACGGAAAACATCACCAAAGTCAGAACTGCTGTAGAAGAGTACTACCGCAAGAAAGGCTTTCACTTTGCAAAGCTCACCATGTCATCAAAGCACCGAGCTGACTCTGTGAGGCTCACCTTCACCATCGACCGCGGACTTCGCTACAAGGTCGAGGACATCCGGATCGCTGGTAACAAAAAGACCAAAACCAAACGTATTCGGCGCTTCTTCGACGATCTTAAAGGCGAGTATTACGATGCTCAACATTCGGACGAAATTCTCAGAAAAGCGCTCTCAACAGGGGCATTCCGCAGAGTGACCGTCACTCCAGTTCCTCAGCCAGATGCCATGCTGGACTTGGAAATCAATGTCGAGGAGGCCAAAGCCAAATCGATTCGCTCTTATCTCGGACTGGGAACGTTCGAAGGTGGTATTGCAGGGCTCTCCTACACAGACCTGAATTTCAACGGTGAGCTACTTCGCTTCAATGCTCGCGGCGAGTTGTCAGGCCGGGGTTTTCTCGGTGAGACCAGCCTCACAGAACCATTCTTCCTAGGTGAGCCGCTCAGTCTAACCGTCAGAGCATTTACCCTTCAGCGCCTCTATGACGCTTACGACAAATTTGAAACTGGCGGTGAAATCTCTCTCACCTGGTCTCCTAAAAGAGAATACTCGACCAGACTTTACTTAGGAGGCTCCTACGTCACGACTTCCTCTTCAGATCTCACTCCTCTGGAACTTGGTCCAGATGATTACGTTCACACTAAATTAGGCATTATCCAGAGCATCGATTTCAGAGACAATACGACGCTTCCTTCAGAGGGCTTCCACGGCCAGGCAAAGTTAGAGACTGGCACCGTGGCTGGTGATTCAACCACCTCCTACGTCCTCGCCAATATTGATACCTCCTATCGTATCAGGCAGGGGGAGAGGAACCACTTCATTGCTAGCTTCAGCACTGGTGCTATCAGGCCCGGTGACTCAGCAGACCTCCCCATCGACCTCCGCCTCTTTTCCGGCGGCGCCGACTCAGTCAGAAGCTTTGATGAACGGGAGATGGGACCGCGCTCATTCTCAAATGATCCTCTCGGTGGCGAGGCCTACTGGAATGCCAGCCTCGAATACGTCCGTGACATCAGAGAGCCCATACGCGGAGTCGTCTTCTTTGACATGGGCCAGGTCTATTCAGACATCTCCAGCTGGGGTTTCAACAATCCCTCCTATGCAGTGGGTTTGGGTATGAGGATCGACCTACCGATCGGGCCAATACGTCTTGAATACGGTCATAACCTCAACCGCAAAGATGGAGAACCTGCAGGTACACTCCACTTCGCCATTGGCGCTACCTTCTGATAAAAAAAGCGAGACCTTGAGCAGGTCTCGCTTCGGAAGTTTCTGGCAACTTGCTTCCTAGCGCTCGGAAATTGGAGGCACTGGAGAAGTCGTTGCAGGCCCCACATACTTGGTAAGTGGGCGGTACAAGCGGTTGTCCTGAAGCTGCTCGAGCACCTGGGCGGTCCAGCCAGCCATACGCGCGATACCGAAGATCGGAGTGAACAGGTCAGTAGGAATGCCCAGTGAGTAGTAAACTGTCGCAGAGTAGAAATCTACGTTCGCATTGAGTCCCTTGCGCTCACGCATGATGGTAGCAATACGCTCAGACATGTTGATCCACTTGGCTTCACCAAGTTCTTCGGTCAGCTTGACGGCCATCTTCTGGAGATGTGGAGCACGTGGATCGAGCACCTTGTAGACACGGTGACCAATACCCATGATCTTCTTCTTGTGAGTCAAGCAATCTTCGACGAATGCATCCACTTTATCCTCACTGCCGATTTCATTGAGCATCTTGATCACACCTTCGTTAGCACCACCATGAAGTGGTCCCTTGAGTGTGCCGATGGCAGAAGTCATGGCACTGTAGAGATCGGAGAGAGTTGCGATGGTGACACGAGCAGAGAATGTGGAAGCATTCATGCCGTGGTCAGCGTGAAGGATGTAGGCGATATCCAGTGTCTTAGCTGCTGCTTCACTTGGCTCTTCACCATTGATGAGGTAGAGGAAATGAGCTGCCTCAGACAGATCGTTACGAACTGCTGGCAGATCCTTGCCCTGTCTTGCTCGGTGGTAGTAGGCCACGATAACTGGAGTCTTGGCTACAATAGAGAGCGCCACTTCACGGTTCAGCTCGTGATCTGGCTCACCAATCTTGGCACGCTTGTCAAAGATACCCAGCATGGAGACTGCCGTACGAAGGACATCCATTGGAGTCGCGTCTGCTGGCAAGTTCTTCAGGAAGTCAACCACCTGCTCTGGAAGCTCGCGGTCATTACGCAGCTTCTGTTCGAAAGCTTCAAGTTCAGCAGCATTGGGCAAACGGCCATTATGAAGCAAGAAAGTCACCTCCTCAAAGTTGCAATGCTCTACCAGATCATCAATGCTGTAACCGAGATACGACAACTTGCCCTCGAGGCCTTCCACCTTGGACAAGGCAGACTCGTTGGCAATAACTCCTTCCAAACCTTTTGCGTAATCGCTCATAACTTCTTTTCTAAAATTCTTCTCAGTGGGTCCATCCCACGTGACGGAAATAGAAAAGCAGTTCGCGGCGTACAATCAAGGGTGAATGCTGTTCTCATAATGAATTAATCGACACAATTTGATCAAAAACGGCTCATAGCGTCACAATTTCTGCACATTGATACTTTTTTCAGTTTGCTATTCAGTAAATTCCAAAGACCACTAAAGTCACCACGTGCCAACGATTCTCTCCATTGAAACCAGCGTCCCTCAGGCCTCCATCGCATTATCCATCGATGGACAGGATATGCTTTGCCGCCATTTCGAGAGTCATCGCCAGCAGAACCAACTTCTTTTCCCACCACTCGTTGAGCTGCTAGACTCTCTTCCTGATGGATGCCAGTGTGACTACATTTTGGTAGGCACCGGTCCAGGCAGCTATTCCGGCTCTAGAATCGCCATCGCAGCGGCCCAAGGAATTGCCATCGCTCACGGATGCCCCGTGATCGGACTCAGTTCCCTACTCGCTACCCCCATTACAGCTGACGGTGAAGCCGCCACAGCCGTGGGAGATGCCAGACGCGGCTCCTTTTTTACCATCGACATTCCAGCTAACTCAATGCCCGGCGAGCCCAAGCTCATGGACCAGGAGAGCTTCTATCAGACCCTATCGAAGCTGAATACTCCACTCTTCACCTTTGAAGAGTCACTGGATCTCCCTGACGGAGTAGCCGCACCGACTACTTTACCCACCGCGGACCTCTTGATCACCGCCTGGAACCGACTTCCCTCAGAAGAGAGAGAGAGGCTAATCAAGACTCCCCCTTCCCCAGCTTACCTGCGCGCACCGTTCATCACCAAGGCCAAGCCTGGCCACCCCTTGCTTCGCAGAAAATAATCACCAGCATGAGCCAAAAGCCGTCCGCGCCCCGACCTTTTCTTGATTCCGCCCCCGCCCTCCCATCCTGGCTGAGAGGCGATGGCTTTCCCGCCAAGATCAGGCACCTCATTGAATCTATCTTCGGCATCCCCAAAATCCGTACTCTATTCGCTCAGGCAGCCGACAATCCTCACCCGGATTTCTTCACGAGTGTTCTCCGCCTTTCAGGCATCCATACCGAAGCTGAAGGCGTGCACGAAGCCATCCCAAAATCAGGAGGAGTCATTGTCATCGCCAACCATCCATACGGTGGTGCCGATGCCATGCCTCTCGGCTCACTATGTATCCAAGCCAGGAGAGACACCTTGATCCTGGCTAATTCGGTGGCCGAGGGCGCCAGAGGCCTCTCCGATTGGCTCATCCCTCTGAATATTCTTTCTGAACCGGGAGCAGGCAAAAAAAATCTGTTAGCCCTGAAAAGAGCCAGCAACCACGTCAAACAGGGGGGATTACTGGCCGTCTTCCCTGCTGGCGCAGTCTCTTACTACCAGAGTGACCAGGGCAAAATTCTCGACCCGCCATGGTCGGAGCACATCGCACGCATCGCGATCAAGACCAATACCCCTGTCCTCCCCATCTATTTCAAAGGGCAAAACCCTCTTTGGTTTCAAATTCTGGGAGCCAAGGTTCCCTTCTTCCGCACCGCCGCCATCCCACCAGCCTTTCTAGCCATGCGTGGCAAAACCATTGCCTGCAGTGCAGGGGAACTCATCGCCCCAGAAATTCTGGCCGCGCAAGCCAAGCCTACCGACTACCTCCGAGAGCAAACCTACAGACTAGCCGAGTCTTAAGCTTAGCCTAATCCTCGAAGCCTTCGTCCTCAGGCAAGCCCGAGCCTCGCCCCGCCGCAACAGCCAGCGTGTCGCAGCGCTCATTGTGGACGTTCCCAGCATGCCCGCGCACCCATTTCCAGTCCACCTTGTGACCATGGGAGGCGGCATAGAGACGCTGCCAGAGCTCGGCATTTTTGAGTTCCTTACCCGGCCCCCTAGACCATCCTTTGGCCTTCCAGCCGAAAACCCACCCTTTGGTCATGGCATCGATGACGTACTTGGAGTCGGAATGTAGGCTCACTTCACAGGGCTGCTTCAAAGCTTCGAGCGCTACAATGGCCGCCATGAGTTCCATCCGGTTATTCGTCGTCCTTTTATACCCTCCACTCAGCTCTTTCCGGCGACCTGCCGCCATCATCACCACGCCATAGCCACCCGGCCCCGGGTTGCCGCGGGATGATCCATCCGTGTAAATTGTCACCTTGTGCCTCACGCCCCACTGCCTAGCCTACCTTTTTAGAATTTAACATTTCGAAATTTAAATTAAACAAGCCTCATGCGCATCGACATCCTGACCCTGTTCCCTGAAATCGCCCTCGCTCCCTTGAGCGAGAGCATCATCAAGCGTGCCCGGGAGAAAAACATCGTCAGTATCGAGGCCCACAACATCCGTGACTGGGCTAGTGGCAGGCACAAAAAAACCGACGACTATCTCTGTGGCGGCGGCCAAGGCATGCTGCTAAAGCCTGAGCCCATCTTTGCAGCGATCGAGCAACTGCGCACACCTGAGTCCAAAGTCATCCTCATGACGCCACAGGGCAAGCCTTTCAAACAGGCCGTTGCCAGAGAGCTGTCCGAAGAAAAGCACCTCATCATTCTCTGCGGCCATTACGAAGGAGTCGACCACCGGGTGATTGAACAACTGGTGGACGAGGAAATTTCTATCGGCGATTATGTTCTCACCAATGGCGCGATCGCCGCAGCCGTTGTTACCGATGCCATTGTACGTCTGCTTCCCGGAGCTCTCGGTGATGAACGCTCCCATCTGGATGAGTCTTTCTCAGACCCTAACATGCTGGAAGCCCCAGCCTACACCAAGCCAAATACCTTCCGGGACATGGAAGTGCCAGCCGTACTCCTCTCAGGTAACCACAAGAAGATTGCGGAATGGAAACAGGAACAAGCCCTACTGAGAACCCGCCAGAACCGCCCTGACTTGTTAGACGAGGGTTAACTATTTCTCGGAGCTGCAATAGTCTGGCCAGCGACATACTTTGCCGGCACAATATTGACATCAGACTCCAGCTTCCCTTTTTCCAGCCACTTACAGACTTGATTAGCCATTTCCTCTGAGGGAAACCGGAAGCGCTCCAGCGGTGGATCAAACCACTCAGCTTCAGGCTGGTCATTCAGCAACACCATGGACACGTCCTGCGGAACTCTCAATCCGGCTTGGGCTAGACAACAGTGTGCTGCGACCAACTCTTTCCAATCCAGAAAAACAAAGGCTGTCGGCAAATGGTTTTTGATCATGGACTGAACCATCCCTCTGATGACATCAGGCATGAAGTAAGGGCTCTCTGGATTATGATAAGACTCCAGATAAACAGATCCAGCTGACTCCACAGCGGTCCTGGTGACCTGTTTGATTTTTTCTTTGAAGCCATCCGCCCGGTCATTCAGCGGCAGAACAATTTTACGATGACCTTTTTCGACAAGTAAGGACAAAGCCTGTGCAGCAAGATCCGGCGAACTCACTGAAACGGAGGTGACCTGCCGCCCCTCTTTGGTCCCCCCCAGGAAGAGAATCTTAATATTGTTCTTCTTGGCCCAATCAGCGATCGCCGGGCGTCCATACACAGCGAGTACAGGAGTATTTTCATCCGCCTGAATGAGTGTATCCCAGGACTTCTGGACTGTTTTCACGTGCACAAAGTTCACCACCTGGGTCCTCACCTCCCATCCTTTTTGAACGAGCTTGTATTTAATCCGCTCCAGAATCGTACGTGTGGTATCCACCAGCTCACTGATCTCCAGATGAGAGAGAATCAAAACCGACTTCTTGGCCTTACTTACTTTGACCCCTTGCTTTTGCACCCACTGGGGCTTCACCCGATAGGCTTTGCGCTCACCAGGACGCTCCAGCACTCCCTCCTGCTCCAGATGACCCAAGGCTTTGAGAACCGTTGGAGGACTCACCCCCAGACGACTGGCTAGAACCCGAGCTCCCGGCAATTTGTCATTCCACCCACCGCGGGCACACTCTGCCCTCAGGGATTCGACAACTAATTCAAAGGTACTCTGCTGGGGCAATCGTTTCATATTGGAACAAGCTTTGTTCCAATGTACACGCCAGCCATTTCTGCACAACCATTTTAGCAGAACAAGGTCTACTCATCTCTTTATCACTCTCATTCTAAGCATGATACTGTACTGACATGTAAGCTAGATAGGCTGTTTTTCTAAAACTCCCAATCAACAGACAGCATGTACTTCAAGGCCTGGCTGAGTCCAGGCTCCCCCTAAACTAAACACAGACAAGTAACACAAAAACTATGAAAAATAGGACTCACACCAAGAAAATCTGCACTGCGCTAGCTGCCTGTGCTCTTAGTACTTCTGCTTCGTCATTAGCTGCCACCATTATCACTACCGATGCGGACACCTTTGTTCAAGGCACCACAAACACCACAAATCACGGTTCGGCTGAAAGCCTACTTGTAAAACGCAGCTCTGCCGGTGCAGGCTCCCAATTTACACGAACAACTTGGATTCACTTCGACACCACTACCCTAACTGGTGTTGCCACAGCTGCAGATGCCAGCTTCACCATCACAGTTGACGGAGGCGGCACTAATGTTACTTCAGGAACCATCTCTCTGTGGGGTATCGTTGATGGCCAAGCAGGTGATGCTTTGGGGACTGATTGGACTGAGTCAGGTATAAACGGAGCTAATGCCCCGCAGAAACCAGACTTTACAGACGGCGCCATAACACAATTATTGGGTACTATCACTCTGGACGCTACTAATACTGCTGACGGTGCTAGCCACATTTTCACCTCTCCTGAACTGTTAGGCTTCCTCCAAGCCAACAGCAATGACGAGGTCACCTTCATGCTCACGCGCAGTCAAAATGATGGCAACTTCACATACTATTCAAAGGAAAACACCTCAAGTATGGATGCCGCTACACTATCAATCACCCCTGCTGCGATCCCTGAGCCCACCTCCAGCGCGCTCATTGGCCTCGCTGGAATCGGCTTCCTGCTCCGCCGCCGCAGATAATCTCTCCTCTCGAATCTACTCAAAACACGGATTCACCCAGAGCCATCCTCACTTCAGAGGATGGCTTTTTTGGCATTAAGCTGCAGAAGTACTAGGGCCCCGAACCTCTTGAACTCGCCTCTCCTTGGATCCTGTAAGCCTTTAAAAAGGAAGACATCCGGCACCATTAACCCCTCTTCGTCTGACTAAACCTTTTACCAGTTTATAGATGCATTGCCTGCTTCCAGTCACTTCATGGAAGTACTAAAAACATACTCCAGCTTTACTCATATTGGTGCACTGATGGCTTCTATACGAATCACTGAAAACCAAAGCGTACAAGCAGACCTAAGCAAAACACAGGCAAACCCTTACCACTTAGAACACATGCAAATGAACCTAAAAACCTTAGGGGCAATCACCGCCCCCTTCCTCATGCTCAGCAGTGCCGCAGAGGCAGCGACGCTGGCTCAGTATCTCTATGATGCCAACTCAAGCAGTGAATCAGCATCATCCGTGCTGTCCGGAGTGACTGCTGGCAACCTCAACGACTCAACATTCGATATCAATGATTACCGCAACACCAATTTCGGAAGCGCTAGCTTGCCATCCGGATTTTACTGGAAAGTGGCGAACCATAATGTCGATGCCAGCACGGACATCACTGACACAGGCACCCCCACAACCTCCTATCTGGGTTTCACGCTCTCAGCCTCGAATGTCGGAGAATCGCTGACCTTTGATACGTTCTCCTTTGAATGGGGGTCTGCCAAGGATGGGTCTAGTGCCAGGACAAGCGGTGATCAAAACTACCGCCTCTTCTACTCCATTGATGGAGGAACCAACTTTACCCACCTAGGGACTGGTTCGCTTGACTACTCGATCACCAATGTTCCCGGAGACGGCACCTACATTGCTCCGACTGTCAACGTGGATATCAGCTCTATCGGAGCTCAGTCAGGGGATGTCGAGTTCCGACTGTATTCATGGTCTGTAGATGGAGCGGCAAACACGGCCACCCTCATGCGCAACTTTGAATTCACTGGAGCTGCGGTTCCAGAACCTACATCAAGTGCGCTCATCGGCCTCGCAGGCATCACTTTCCTGCTCCGCCGCCGCAGATAAACCAACCTCCCGAACCTACTCAAAACACTGATTCACCCGAAAGCCATCCTCAATTCAGAGGATGGCTTTCTATGGGACTTAAAATCCAAAAATTACAGGCGGGACAATAACTCTCACTTTACCCGGCCCCTTGTCTTCCATCTTGGAAATCGCCGTCACAACTCCCTTCTCAAAATCCACCTCCACCTTTCCTTTTTCCTCAGTGGTGATATGACTGAGCTGACGGAAGGTATTCCCAGTTCGCGGATCCGTAACGTATGTGTAATGCTTCACCTCTTCGGTATCGATGTAGGACCACTTGCCTGTCTGTCCATCCTTAGTGATCTTACTTTCCTTGCGGGTCGGCTCTCCAAGAGAGCGGAACACCTCCTCAGAGCTCATCCCGATCGCTACCTCGTTCTTGCTGATGAGCTCGCGCACCGCGAGTTCTCGCTCATAGAATTTTTTTAGATTTTCCACAAACTCTGGATCTTTCGAGGCCAGATTTTTCGGAGACACCCAGCCGGATACCTTTCCATGCTTGGCCATTCCCTGCACCTTGTAGCCTTTGTCAGTCATTGCCAGCAGAGTCACCTTCGTGTCTACGGGATAAGCCCCGAGCCTCCTTCCACCTTTCTTACTGGCAAAGATGGTAGCTGGTTTGATCACCAGAAGCTCAATGGCCTTACCTCCTACCTCCTCCATATAGACCACATCAGGGTCACTATTCAGCAAGGATTCCGCTGGGGACGCCATCACGAGCGCCGTGGACATCAGGAGGGTTTGGATCAACATTTTCATGGCTACATCACTATAGTACAACAAGGCTCATCACACTAAGCCGAAATATGAGTATTAGACGATTCCCGGATTCATCTATTCACGGGAAAATTCCAACTCGCCAAATTATATTCTGCAAGTAACCTCCCCACATCAATCAACTGCAGCACAGATTATGACTGGACCACTATCACAGAAAATGTTCGCCAAGGCCAAAACGCTCATTCCTGGGGGAGTAAACTCCCCGGTACGAGCCTTCAAAAATGTGGACGGAGACCCATTCTTTGTCCGCTCCGCATCAGGCTGCCGTATCAAGGACATCGACGACAAAACCTACATCGATTACGTAGGCACCTGGGGACCAGCGATTCTTGGCCATGCTCCTATCGAAATCACCCAGACGATCCACGAGGTCGCAAAGCAAGGAGTCTCTTTTGGCTGCCCCTGCCCCTGGGAGGTCACCATGGCCCAGACCATCGTAGACTGGGTACCCTCTGTGGAAAAAGTCCGCATGGTCAACTCCGGCACTGAGGCCACCATGTCTGCTATCCGCCTGGCACGTGGCTTTACCAAGCGTGACAAGGTCATTAAGTTCGAGGGCTGCTACCACGGCCACGTAGACCACCTTCTGGTCGCGGCTGGATCAGGCGCACTCACCCACGGCGAACCAGACTCCGCCGGCGTCCCTAAAGATTTCTCCAACCAAACCATCGTTCTCAAATACAACGACACAGAGGCCCTTCAGGAGACTTTCGACAGCATTGGCGACCAGATCGCCGCCGTCATCCTTGAGCCATTCCCAGCGAACGCCGGCCTCATCTTCCCACGCGAAGGCTACCTCCAGTTCCTCAGAGACATCACCACAAAGCACGGCACCGTACTCATCTTTGATGAAGTCATGACCGGCTTCCGTCTAGCCAAGGGCGGGGTTCAGGAACTCGTAGGCATCACACCAGACCTTACCTGCATGGGCAAAGTCATTGGCGGAGGCCTCCCTGTCGGTGCCTTTGGCGGTCGTTCAGACATCATGGATCACCTCGCACCAGTCGGTGCCGTCTATCAGGCAGGTACCCTCAGCGGGAACCCTCTGGCCATGGCCGCAGGCCTGGCACAGCTCAAGGCCCTGGACGAAGCCAAGGGATACGACCAGCTCGAAAGACTCGGTGCACAGTTTGAAGCTGGTCTGCGAAACCTGCTCGCAGAAAAAGGTCTGGGCTACACCCTCCACCGCGTCGGCTCCATGTTCTGCCTCTTCTTCACCGAGAAAGAAATCTGGAATCTGGATGATGTATCCGGCGCAGATATGGAAGCCTTCAAGAAGTTCTTCTGGGCGCTCATCGACCAAGGAGTCTACATCGCACCATCCCCATACGAAGCCGGCTTTATCTCGCTCGCCCACTCTACTGGCGATATTGATGATACTCTGGATGCCATGAGCACCGCGTTCAAAGCCATCTAACGGGCTAAGGGTAAACCGAAATTTGAATCATCTTCCGCACGCCGACTCCGGCTTGCGGAAGATTTTTTTTATTCAGCTTAAGGAATGTAGCGGGACTTGTCCCTGAAGAGCTTCTGAACCTCTTTCTTGCTTAAGCCGCGGTGCCAGAGGTAGAGTTGGTCGATCTGAACCGGCACATTAAATATCGCACGGAACACCTCATCGGTACCGATGAACAGATCCTTACCTGTGTACAACTCTCTTGTATTTGGAATATCTACTTCTCCTGCAAAATTCCCGTCCTGATAGAACTTCGTTTTTGCTCCATTTTCAAAGACTATCGTGAACATATGCCAATTACCTGCAGACACAAGCATCTGAGAATCTGCAATTCTCGTCTCCTTGCCGTCATAGGTATTCAAACGGAACTTCATGGCCTCCTCGTTCACTGGCACTGCGGCAATACACCATCCACGTGAACCTGGAAGATTGTACTTCTTGTTACCAATGATCATCGGTCCACGCTCCCACTGGCTTGGTGCCTTGATCCATAAATTAACCGTACTCGCGCTGTAGTTCTCGATGAACAAGCCACTCTCTTTGGGAATGCTATAGTAATTTTCCGGCCCCAGAACGAGCGCCTTCCTGTCTACCCCCTCACTATAGTCGAGATTATTGTAGGGCTCAATCGCCGGACTGTTGCGGTTGATAGGTAAAAGATCCTGGTCAAAGTTCCAGCCGTAGGCCAAGCCTCGGAATAGCTCACGAGTTTCTTGGTCCATCTCCTCCGCCTTGGTGGCCTTTTCCACCACAGCCTCCTCATCCGATGATCCGTCAGATTTTTTCGGCTTATCATCCCCACTGGCAGCCACGAGCCCAATGATGATGAGCAAGAGAATACCTCCGCCCACGGATGAGGCGATGATCTTCTTCTTGGTAGTATCCAGGAGTGCCCCAATACCTGATGCAGGCTGAGCCACCCCCACTCCTGCTACGCCCAACTGAGGGCTGACCGCTGCGGCCGGAGCCTGCGCAGACATCACGGGTTGTGTAGACGTAGCTGCTGTAGCTGGACGGATCTGAGAACCCGTTAGCAGTTTCGGGCGATTATGTGGCGCCACGGTCTGGGCACTTGTGCTAGATGCTGGCTGCACACTAACGACCCCCGTGAGATCCATAGGAATCGCTTGCAAGCCCCCTACCTCTGGAAGAGCGGCAAGTGCCTCGGAGGCTGTTTGGAAAGCTTGACCACCACCCACTGCCGTCATGCGGTTCAGCCATTGGACAAAGTCTGCAGGCATATCATTACGGAACTGGTCAATCGATGGCAGCTGGCCATCCTCGTACCCCTGAAGAATCGCTGGCAAGGCCATGCCTCCGAATGGGTGACCTCCTGCCAGGCAATAATAGCAAAGCTGACCGAGGGAAAACAGGCTGCCTGCCTCGTCCTGATGCTCACCACTCAATTGGCTCGGAGACAAGAAAACGGGATCACCCAGCACTCGTCCTTCTTCCCCCTGAATGGCATTGTGAATCTCGGCAAATCCGATATCCGGCAATAAAAATCGATTACCCTCCCCTGCATTCTCACCCACGAGAATCAGCATAGGGTTCAATGCTGAGTGATAGAGGCCTTCCTTCGCGGCATCTACATAGGCGTGCAAGAACTGATAGGCCATCTGCCTTACGGAGGCCGCCATCATGGGTCCACAGTTAACCACATCACTCAGACGCAATCCCTGTGGCTCATCCATGACCAAGAAAGGTCCCTGGTCATCCACCCCATAATCAATAACCGCTGGCAGGCTTGGATCCTGGAGTCTTTTGAGCTTCACGGCATGGGCATGGAAGGTCTCGCGCCAGATATCTTTCTTGTCAGAATCTCCCTTCGCAAAGCGATGCACCAAAACTGTTACTTTGTTAGTCTGGTCAAGCGCCTCGAATTGTCTTCCCATGGGAAGTGCGAGCTTTTGCTTTTTTACAAAAAATCGATCGTCCATTGCTCTGAGGTTTTCTAAAGTGGGTGGTTTTGATGTTTGTGTGTGGGTACCTGTGAGAGGTACAAAACACACCTAGCAAATCCACGCAAACAACCAAGAGTTCTTTTTGCGGCATCAGGGGATTTATCCCTCTATGGCGTGTTTTATTTCATCAGGTATAAGAACTTCATTCTTGAAACCCGCCGCCGCTGACTCTACCTATTCCTCACATCCCTTGAGGGCCCATGGTATAATGGATAGCACGTCGGTTTCCGGAGCCGAAGATCCCAGTTCGATTCTGGGTGGGCCTACCACTCCAAAACTCGCCAAATCCTTATTAAATAAAGGATACAGAGCGATTCTTGAATTTTCCTCTATTCTCGTCCATTCGCTCTCCCAAAGTGAGACAAATCAGAGACAACTTGAAAAACTAGGCATTTCAAGACACGGAACAACCATCGCCTCCTAATAACTTGACCGTCTAGCAAAGTCTCGTCAGCTTATTTCTCATGGCTGAAACTGCAAATATCGCCCAAATGGCAGAGGAGGTATCGACTCGAATTTTTAGTTTATTTGGTTGGCAACTATGTGGGATATTCGATGCGAACTACGATTGCTGCATTGAGGATCATAGCAAGAAAACCCACCCATACGATTGTGTTTTTTACTACGATGACCCAAGAGTGAAAAAGCGGATATACTTGGTAACTGATCTCAAGAGCTACGCAAAAAAGACTATTACCCCAAAAAAATTAGATACACCATTACGCAACATAGCCAAAGCTGTTGAGTGCGCTTACTTAAGCAAGGAGTGGAAGGATGAAGTCATTCATGATGATGTAAACTCATACGAAATACATGGACTTCTTTTTGTTTATAATCACGACAAAGAGTTTGATTCTAATTTTGAAAGATTTGAAAAATCCTTATCGGGAGCAAAACTTAGTTTACCTAAAACTAGTAGGGTTTTTGTAATGAACCCCGAGAAAATACGATTCTTGGAAATGATCACTAATGATCTTGAAAAAATCTTAGGCCAGAAGAAAATTTCTGACATTTCCGAATTTCGATTCTTTTATCCGAATAAATTACTCACGCCTATTCCAGAGACCACTATAGAGCGCCTACCGATTGAATTGATACTGTACCCTCAAATTATAGTGAATTATGATACTCGAAGATATGACAACCAAGAAAAAATTCGTGGGTATCTGGTATATTACGAAGGCTCAGCCAGCTCGGCAGACGAGTGTCATTTCTTGCTAAATTATATTTTACGTCAACGTCTGCTATCAGAAGATCACACCATTGAGATCAGAGCGCCTTTTGCCAGCCATAACCACGCTACTAACTTTCAGAAAGCGCAGGAACGATTGACAATGCAATACCACAATGTCCCAGAATTTAAAACTAGGATCGACGCCATTAAATTTCTTTCCATATCTCAAGCAACCAATTCATTCTCGGAGAAAAAAATAGGCCTTGATCGCCGCAACAGAGCAAGCAAATGAAAAAGTATCAACCTAATTCTAGCTATTACCCTGACGATAAGGATCTCTTGGACTTTTTCCATACAGCAAGACCTTCTACTCGCAATATAAAAAAACACCTTGCACGCTCTGGCATATTCATTTCAAAGCGCGCAGACAAAGCTGACGCATACCTCGCCTCAGCAGATATAGATTTAAGCTGGGAAAGCTGCATCGCCTTATCAAACATCGTTCCTGATAGAGTGTCCAATAAAAAATGGACTAGCATTAGCTTTGAAACCGATGAAGACTTCTCTGTTATTCGAGACATTCTAAATGCTTCCTGCACCAGCCATGATTCCACTAAGGACAACATTTCCTTTCATGGCTCAGGTAATGTTCTTGATATTGATGTCGACTACACAGAGCCAGATTTATCGCAGACACGCCTTTTTCAGCAAGTACCAAAACATTCTCAAGTAGAAGTCTCAAAAACAGATAATGGCTTTCAAATACGTCGTACTGTAGATTCAAAGAGTAACGAGCTTGTTTCAAAGTTCGAAATGAAAATAAAGAGTGAGGTTGAAAAGAGTTCAAAGAAACTAATAAGAGAGTCTATCTTATTAACAGAACTAAAATCAGCCGAAGCTAGAATTAATTTTTTCTTCAGCCTAATGGATGAGTTGGAAGGTTTTGACTACTTGGACCTTATTTCGGTCAAGGTTTCTAACATGGATTCTGAACTTCCAGAAGATGATGACGATGAAACTGACGAAGAAAAAGAATTATCTGAACTAATAAAGAGTAAAATTGCTAAAGCAGACTTTAGTGGTAAAGGTCTGAGATCAGACCCTCAAATTAAACAGTTTCTTGAACAAGGATATTTTATTAGTTCAGCTACATGGGTTGTAGAAGCAAAAGATGCAAATTGGGGGAGAGTCGAAATTCATTGCGGTTTTATGGATGAGAGCGACTCTCAAATCTTTGAATATAAAGTACCTTCCCTTCGTCCTAGAAATCTTGATGAATATGAACCAAAACGCTCCCCAAACCCATTCGAGCAGCGCCAAATATCAGACATATTAATCAAACGCGCTAAAGAGGTTTATTCAGAAATTAAGAATCAATAACACCCATGAAGTATACCCCTGTCAAATTTTTAGTCTCTGATTTAGATACTTCTTCATTATCTAAGAGACTACGAAAATTTCCGTATACACTAAAAAAACAAAAAGGTTTTCGCCTAGAGAACGTTACGAAAGATTTTATTTCTGCTAGATTCATCTATAAACTTGAGGAACTAAAGAAAATCCAAGATCCTATGGGTCATGAAACAGAGTTTCTATCCATTATATTTCAAAATATTGAATTCGAAATATACCCACTGCACCGTATATTGATAATACATAATCTACCTAGATCATCGCGATATTTTTTTTCACTCATAGAGCAAGCCTTTGGCCCTCAATTTTCTATGAAATTAGGTTTCTTTAATATGCATAACATACTTCAGCACCTTAAAGAAACCGACACAAATGCCAAGGTGACACAAGTTAGCCTTAAATCTGTTAGGCTTAATAAACTCAACGAAGCTGATGTTACTGCGCGAGGTGATAATCCCGATCAACAATTAATGGAGCTGTATCCTGACTATATGGATAAAATTCACGACATGACAGTTCAGTGCTCTCTTCCTGATAACATTTCCGGGAAAATTAAATTTACTCGAATGGGTTCTGTAACTACGCCTAATAGCAAGCATTTGCAGTGGAAGCCTCTAATAACAAATTTGATCTTGAGTCAGTTAGTTTAAGATTATCAGTATTATGCATTAAACATTGTATCAGAAACCCGTTATTTAAGAGCTTACAAAACAGGCTACATACATCCCCCTCATAGTACAAGTAAACCCTTCGCTTTCCTGAGCCGAAGATCCAGGTTCGATTCCTGGTGAGCCTACCACTCCAAAACTCGCCAAATCCTTATAAAATAAAGGATAAATAGCGACTCTTAAAATCTTGGCATTGGTCTGACCTCATAGTCAGCACACTCACCTCGAAACCACCCCGCAAACCACTAAGGTTTCGAAGATTATACAATCTCTACTCACACTAACCTACCGAAGATAGCTGATAGCCATTAAAGTGTAATGTAAGCTTTCACTGGACATGGAACCTGTGTGGCCGATAGCGCCCCGTCAGCCCTGAAAAGATAATAGCTCAGTTTCCTATTGCCCTGAGAGCCCGATATCTTTATCAACCCAATTATGCTAAAGTCATGTGTTGTGTCTATATGCGTCGGAGCGTCGCCAATGATTTACTTTGCCCCTGTGGTTTATGCACAAGGCGAAGCGACACAAAATGACCAGCAAACCATCCCCGACTACAGCCAGGCCATCGACATGCTTCTGGAGCTTGGTTTCCCTGATAACAAAGGCTACGAGTACAAAACCATCAAATCCCCCGGTCTAGAAAACTCACGCCGCTCCACCTTCTCTTCCTCAGGAGACTCAGCGGACCCACCGAAACTTAAAGGCACCGGATGGCTTACCAAATCCCCGCAGGATCCGAGTAAGCAGCCCGTTATTTTCCTGGATGGCACCTCACGGCTCTACCAAGAATCCAGCTCACCTAATTACACGGCAAATGATCAGCCCATTCAGGGAAAATCCTCAGACGCAAATCTACTGGATGATCTCAAGCTTGTGCAAAAATGGCTCTTGGCGCACTCATCATCACAAACCGAAAGTCACCGATGGCAATATGGAGGAAAGGATGTTTTCACCAGCTACTTTGCCCTGGCATGCCAAGCTCACCGCGCTGGCCATACAAAGGAAGCGAATCAACTCATCGCCACCCTATTCAGGCTCTCTCCATCTCCTGAGAGCATCATCGACGGCGTAATCACTAATATCGCAGATGCCAAACTGAAGGTAGCTACCCAGACGTTCTACAAGAGCAAGGATTGGAAAGCCTACCACAAGGATCTGATCAGTCTGCAAACGACCTACAGCAGAGGCTGGTCCTCACGCTATGCACTCGCCATGCTCATCCCTAAGGTAGAGAAACGTGCCAATGGCGTTGAGATCACCTCCCCCAGCGTGGAAGGAGTCAAGTTCAGTCCAAAGGTTGTCGACATCATCACCCTGACAGGCAAAGATGGGCAGAAAATCTCAGTTCCCATGAGCGATTACTACTCCAGTAGTGATGATCAAGGTCTATGGCTGCTCGACGACCAAACGCATAATCCGTCTGACCCACCCTTCACTCAGCTCACCCAACTGGGGATGGAAGGCTTCCTTGCGCTTGCTGCCCTCATTGGAGATGACACCCTGCTTCTCACAGTTACTGACCCTGGCACTCATTATTCCTCCTATTCGTATGGCTACTCTTACTACAATAGCGATAGTTCTGAGATAGAGCAGGCTGAACAGTTATACCGTAGAATGGACAGGCCAAAGACTCGCGGAGAAATCGCTCTGGCCTACGTAAAACAGTGCCTGCCTGGGCTCTCATCTCGCGACAATTTCTCAGGTGGCCAGCAATACACGGACGATGAAGTTAAGACCACTGCTATCAAGTTCTGGAAAGAGCATCGCAACGACAGCAAGCTAGAACTGGTGACATACTACCTGAAGAATGGAAACCAAACTACCATCTCAAAAGTAGCCGCATCCCTCCTCAAAGACGGCTCCCCTGAAAGTCTTGCTCTCTTCGAAAACACAGTGCTGGAATCAGACTCACCCAGCCAATATTCTCAAGAAGTTAAAAACTACACCCTCAAGCAGAGACAAAAGGCCAAGGACTTCATCTCCAAGTACAAGGAAGCACTCATCAATGAGCTGGGTACAGAGAAGCTCGAAAACTACGAGCACAGCGGCCAATACACCATTATGAATGATGGTGGTGTCGAGAAATTCATTGAGAAACTCCTGCGCTACACTGAAGGACTCAAACCCTCCCAACTTCTTGTTCGCCTGTCGCGCCCCGAGGGAAATACCCAGGAAACTCTGGAACAGCTGCAAGTAGCCTTACAAAGTAAGCCTCTGGGTAAATATAGAAGTAAGTTCGCCTACGCCGCGGCAAAGTCCGATGACGTGAAGGCCATGCAGATCATCACCTTCCTCTTCCAACTGGACAGCTCAGGTCAGGGCATGAGCGAAGCTGGAACAGCTGTTGATGGCGATAGCCCTCAAGCCCCCAAAGAAGGCTTTGACCCACCCCTTTCCAAATTCGAGGCAGAGGACTGGCTAAACTTGCTCCAACGTACAGAGAAACAAGCCAGCCGCTATGGCGAAGGAACAAGTATTGCTGACCGTGTCGGCGTCCTTCTGGAAAATTATGCCAACCCAAATAGCGACCAAGAATATTTTTATCAGCTCTATGCGCTATTGGGCGCTGAGGAGGCCTCCAAACTCTACATCAATAGATCCACTGCCAGACTCAACGGAGAAGACGTTCCCCCACTACCAAGCAAGGACGACGTCTCAGAGGAACGCCTCGAAGAAATCGTCCAGCAAATCACCGATGCCAAGCCTGCTGAAGTACTGACTATCTTGGAAAAATTGAGCGTCTCCGAGCACCTCGCCTGGGACGGTTATCTGGATGAGAATGACCCACCGGAACCCTTTCAGAAACTGGGTAGTCTGATCACCAAGATCGATAGCAGCAGAGCCACGAAAAATGATACCACCCAAAAGGCCGAGGAGGCGCTAAAGAGCTTAATCATTGGCAAAGAACTCAATGCAGAAACTATCCAGAATCTGCTTCCAAAGTTGTCCGAAAATCACCAGTCACTGGCAGGCTACAGCATCAGCATCTCCAGAAATCAAAGCCAGCCGGGCTATGCGGCATACCTCTTTTCTAGCAGTATAATGAAGGCCAGATCAGAGTCTCTCACAACACTAGACAAGGAGATCTCAGAGAAGAAGCATGACCACTATGTGTCACTTCTTTTGAACCCTCGCTCCAATGACGAGTCCAACATCATACTCCATAGTGCTAAAGAAATCACCAAGGATGATGTCTCCAAGATCGTCTCTACTATAGAGAACATGAATCAAGGCTATCTCAATGCAGTAATCACCATCGAAAGCCAAACCTCCATCGCCGCGTCGAATGCTGCACGGGAAGCGAACAAAGATGAGCGAGAAGCCGTCATCAAATTCATCAAGGAAAACGCCAAAGCTAAACTCCCTGACGAGGTCTTTGAAAAAATGGATCTCGAAACTCTCAAACAAATCAAACTACAGCTCGAAGCAAACCCCGGCTCATTTTAAGCCCAGACCAATCACTAACACTTTAACAAAATCCAAACCATGACTATAGCTGCACCAGAGAAACAATGGGAGTCCGTACAGGAATCCGTCAGCAAAATCCGCCAAGAAACCGCCAAGGTCATTGTCGGCCAGGACGAAATCGTTGAGCAAATGCTCGTCTCCCTCCTCTGCAAGGGTCACTGCCTACTCGTCGGCGCACCCGGTTTGGCCAAAACACTACTCGCCGCCACTCTCGGCCAGATTCTCGGCCTCAAGTTCCAGCGCATCCAGTTCACACCGGACCTCATGCCTACGGACATCGTCGGCTCAGAGATCCTTCAGGTCAGTGAATCCGGCGCTCGTAATTTTGAGTTCTCCCCCGGCCCTATCTTCTCCAACCTCATTCTGGCAGACGAAATCAACCGTACCCCGCCAAAAACTCAGGCAGCCTTGCTCGAAGCCATGCAGGAAAAGCAAGTCACTGTCGCCGGCAAGACTCGCAAGCTAGCTGAACCATTCATCGTCTTCGCCACCCAGAACCCGATCGAACATGAGGGTACCTACCCGCTCCCGGAAGCACAGCTCGACCGTTTCTTCTACAACATCTTTATCGACTACCCGAGTATCGAGCAGGAAGCCGAGATCATCGCCCGCACTACCGGCCACTCTACACCACAGGCCAATACTATCCTCGACGCTAAAGGCGTGATGGAACTTCAGGAAGCCGTTCTCGACGTACCTCTTCCAGAAAATGTGGTGCAAGCCATCCTCAAGCTCGTCCACACATCCAGGCCGGATTCCGAACACGCTACCGAATTCGTCAAAAACTACATCGCCTACGGTGCTGGCCCTCGTGCTTCACAGTGCCTGGCTCGCGCCGTGAGAGGCCTCGCCCTGCTGCGCGGAAAATCATCCGCCACAGTCGATGAAGTCAGAGACGCAGCGCTACCAATCCTGCGCCACCGCGTCATCCCGAACTACAACGCTACCGGTGAAGGTATCACCGAAAACCAAATCATTCAGGAACTGGTCAAGTCCATCTAACCATGGCGTCTCAGCAACACAAGTACCTCAAGCCTGAGGACATCAAAAAGCTCCGCAACTATGAATTCGGAGCCAAAGCCCTTGTGGAGGGATACTTGTCTGGCCGCCACCGTTCTCGCCAGCGTGGCTCTTCTACCGAATTCCACGAGTACCGCCAGTACACACCCGGGGATGACCCTGCAATGGTCGACTGGCGCGTCTATGCGCGCTCAGACCGTTTCTACCTCAAGACCTTCGAGCAGGAAACCAATCTCGAATGCCACATCTTCGTGGACTCCTCAGCATCCATGGGCTTCCGGGATGCCGCGGAACTCACCAAGCTGGAGTACGCCTCCTTCTTTGCCGCCTGCCTCTCCTGGCTGGTCATCTACAAGAACGACCGCGTAGGACTACAGCTCTTTGATCGAGACATCCGTCACCACCTACCACCGGGTTCCACCAGGAAGCACCTCCACTCTATTCTAGATTTGTTAGAAAATAACAAACCTGGATCTCAGACATCTCTAGCAGAATCCCTCAAACGCGCGGTTCCTCTGATCAAACGCAAGGGCACCATCGTGATCTTATCGGATTTCTTTGACTCTCCTGAAGACATCTTCAAGGCTCTCAACCCCTACCTACACCGCGGCTTCCGCGTCCACCTTTTCCACGTGCTTGATCCATCCGAGATCAAACTTCCGGACCGTGGTCTCTCCAGATTCGTGGACATGGAGACGGATGAAAACCTTATCGTTCACACCACCAATCTCCGCCAAGCATGGGACCAAGAGCTCCAGCAGCACACCCGTGCCCTGCGCCGCCTCGCAGCTTCTAGACTTGTGGACTACACCCTCATCCCAACCACCGAGTCCTACCACACGCTCTTCGACCGACTCGCCCACTAATTTCTCAGAATCTCACCACAGACTACCTTGTCGATCATCACTACATTCCCTGCACTCGCTTGGCTGATGGCTCTCATTGCCATCCCCGTTCTTGTGCACTTCTTTGCAAGGAGCAAGCCACCTGCGTTCAAGTTCTCAGACATTACCTTCCTGCAGCGCATCCTCAAAAAAACAGCGAGGATCCGTAAACCTCAGGATTGGCTGACACTGGTTCTCAGAACGCTTGCGGTTGCAGCGCTTCTCTTCGCCTTCCTCCACCCGCTACTGATCTCAAAAGATCCCAATAGCACACCGGGCGCAGACAAAAACATCGTATTCGTGATCGATCAGTCCGCGTCCATGGATGCCCATGAAGGTTCAGACACCCGCTTTTCCAAAGCCTGCGTAGAGGTCGCTCAGATGATCCGCGAACTCAAACCAGACAACGCCAATATTGTCTGGCTCAAAGCCAAGCCTAGCACAGCCTTCCCGGCTCCCAGTCCAAACATCGCCTACCTGAACAACCTCCTCCAGCAGAACGAAGCCCGCCACGAGACTGGTTCTATCTCAGGCGCTCTTAGAATGGCAGTCGAGCAGCTCCAGCAAATAGAAGGCAATCGTGAGATTATCCTCATCTCTGACTTCCAGTCCTCTGCCTGGAAAGACGCCGAGCTCCCTGTCCCCGACTCTATCAAATTTACCAAGATCAAGGTCGGTGAATCGCCGATAGAGAATCTCGCCATCACTTCACTCATTGCAGACCCACCATCTCCTGTGAGCGGTCAGAACACCCTGATCACCGCGCGTATCAACAATTTCTCCGACAAAGCAAAGCACTCCACCATCTATCTCAATGCCGGTGGCAGTCGTCAGTCCAAGGAAATTGAAATCCCAGCTTGGAGCCAGACTGAAACAGCCTTCACCTCATCCTTCCGTGCACATGGCAATGTCCAAGTCACCGCATCTCTCAGCGAAGACACATTCCCGGCCGATGACGAACGCCACCTCATTATCCCCGTGCGTGAGACGCTACGCCTGGTTTCCTCCACAAAATCACCCAGTGATGCCTCACGTATCCTTGAACGTTGTGCCAGCGCTCTCCCTTGGCTTTCCCATGACACGACCAACAAACTCCCTTCTCCCAGATCCTGTGACATTCTCTTCCTCCACGACTGGGACGGCACCCAATTAGAAGCAATCGAAAAACTCTCCTCTGAGGGGATGACCATCATTGCTGAGCCCGGCCTCAAATGCCCACCCGCAGTTTCCTCAACCTTCCTGTCACTCCCTCAACCTAGCTCTAACATTGACTACAAAAAGAACGAACAAGGCTGGTCCGCCCAGATCGCCAGCGAGTCTTCGCCAGTCTTTGCCCTCTTCCGCTCCGGCGAGTTTGGCAATCCGGTCAAAGGTTCCTTCCGCTCTCGTATGGAGTTACCCCAGTCATGGCTGAACGCCTCAGGGATTACCACCTTGATCAGCTATACAGACCAGACACCAGCTATACTGAAAAAGAATGGAGACGCTGCCCAACGCCTGCTCTGGAACCTGCCAATATCCCCAGATTCCTCAGATTGGTCTCAGCAAGATCCATTCCTGCCCTTTGTCGCCGAGCTACTGTTACAAATCCAGCCGACCACCACTGCGAACCATTTCGAGTCCATCCCCGGCTCACCGCTGTCATGGGTACTGCCTGAGAACATTACCGCAGACTCCGTATCCCTACTTCCCCCGGCCGGAGAAGCCTGGGCAGTGGAGCTAAAAAATACGGACAAAGGCACCCTCCTGATTTCAAAACAGGACATGGAACCTGGCATCTTCGAGTGGAAGACTGGCTCCACCACTACCCACACTAGTTTCGCAAACTTCCCGCAAACCGAATCCGACCTTCGCCAGATAGACCCAGCTGACCTCTCTCAAGGAGAAGCCGCTGAGACAAGCAGCCTCCTGCGTGAAGATGCCCTTAATCAGGGTCTTCCTCTCTGGCCATGGCTCGCCGCCGCTGCATTGCTATTCCTTCTCGGTGAATCCATCGCCGCCACACCTCCTAAACCGAAAACTTCTGCTTCCTAACAGTGCACCCCGTACTTCCATTATCTACACTCATCCCGCTCATCCTTGTCATTCTGGCTGCGGGCGGCTTCCTCGCATGGAGGTCTAGTTTCCATGCTGCGGGAAAGGTACGGTGGATTCTGCTATCACTGCGCCTGATTGCCCTGATCGCCATCTGTGTTCTCCTACTCAATCCAGGGAAATGGGTACCTGAAAACAGCGACCAGCAGAAAGTTTGGCCCGTCCTCGTCGATAACTCTGCTTCAATGTCTGTAATAGAAGGCAATGAGTCCCGGCTTGACCAAGCCCTGGCTCTCAGCGGCAAAGTAGCCAAGCTGGCAGAGAAAAGCGATCTCGCAACACCTCAGTTCACCTTCTCAGACAGCGCTGCCCCGATCAAAGAAGGAGACTCAGTCTCTGCCATTGGCGACACCACTGATCTGCTCACTTCAGGTTCAGGTATCTTTACTCGCCTGCAAGCAACAGGAACCTCACCCGAAGGCATGATTATCTTCACCGACGGCAGACAAACCTCCGTGCCTTCCAATTCTAACCTCGCTCTGCAGGCGCGCGCAAACAACGCTCCCATCTATGCGGTCCCGATCGGGCATGACGTAAAGGTTGAAGATATTGAACTCACCTCCCCGCGCCGCAGCATCACCGCCTTTCCTAACCAGAATGTCCAAATCACCGCCGCCCTCAACAACCAGAATCTGGGCGAGCAGCAAGTTACCCTCAAGCTACTTAATGAGAAAGGTGACCTTCTCGCCGAACAGGAACTCGAGCTTACTAACAACAAGCTTACGCTGCACACATTCTCCATCAAAGCTCCTGAAAAGTCCGCCAACTGGAAACTCTCTGTCAATCATCTCGCTAACGAGCAGCGCACCAATAACAACGATGCCTCCGTTCACATCCGTATCCTGACAACCAAAACTCGCGTCTTTATCGCAGAAGGTGCACCCTACTGGGATTCCAAATTCCTCGCACAGCTACTCAGACAGCAAACGCACATGGATGTCCACTCAGTCCACCGACTCTCGGACACCAGGTACTTCAGCATCAATTCCGGAGAAGCCACACCCAGCGAATCCTCCACCGAAGTCTTTCCCGATTCTCTCGAGGAACTTTCCCAATACGACCTCATCGTATTCGGCAAGAACAGCGAACACTTCCTCACCCCAAAGCGAATCGACACCCTCAAGACCTTCGTCAGAGATCAGGGCGGAGCCGTTCTATTCTCCCGCGGCAAGCCATACTCAGGCAAGCTTGATGACTTGGAAGCCCTAGAGCCCGTCACTTGGGCAGCAGGAAACACAGCATCCTTCTCTCTCCTCCCCACCTCAGACGGCCAGGCCGCCGGCCTTTTTGGCCAAGCCCTTCCTGAGCCAGACAGCCCGGTCTGGAAATCACTTCCCAAGCTCAAAGACGCTCACCGGATCGATGCGGTGAAACCATTTACCAGGGTACTTGCCCGCGGCACACTCGAGGGCAACCGAGGCACCTTCCCCCTTCTCATGGTACGCCGCTACGGCCAGGGAGTCACCGGCCTGGTCAATGCAGATGGCCTCTGGAAATGGGACTTCTACCCAGAAGCCCGCGAACTAGGAAACATGTACTCTGAGTACTGGACGCAGCTTATCCAGTGGATGGTAGCCTACTCCGAGTTCTTGCCCGGCCACCAGTACTCACTGCGTGCTTCTAACCAAACTGTCGGGATCCAGCAGCCCATCGTCTTCACCCTCAGCTACCGCGGCTCCAAGTCAGACCCAGCACCCAGCGTCAGTATTCAGACACCCGGAGGTGAGGTTCAGAATCTCACCCCGGCCAGCGTGACTTCCGAGAGTGGCAAGCCCACTTGGAGAGCTTCCTTCACTCCTGACCAATCTGGTAACTACGAAGTATCCGTCCTCACAGATGACCAGTCCCCATCTCCAGCTCTACACGTCGTCGCCACCTCACCGCCTAACGAGAAGGACAACCTGAATCCCGACCCTGTTTTCCTCAGAGAACTCGTAGAATCCACTGGCGGTAAAATCATCCATCCCAGCGAGCTCGAGACCTTCTTAACCGAAGCCTTTTCTGACCAAGAACGCATCGAGGTGGAAGCGAACCTCATCTGGCAACCTGCATGGGCCAAATGGTTCCCACCACTCATCATCCTGTCCCTACTCGCAAGCGAGTGGGTCATCCGCCGCAGACAAGGGCTCCCATAAATTTTAATCAGTTAGAGAACGTACCATATGTTCAGCAGAAACCTCAACCGCATCAAACGAAACCACGCACTCGGTCACATCCTGTTGACCGTACTGCTAGTAGCTGGTGTTCTAGCTACCGTGGCCATCATCTATGGCCTAGCAGACATGCTGTGGGCGTTGGAGTCCAGCACGCGGAAAATACTCAACCTGATTCTGATATCGATTGCCGCCTTTACGGTCATTTTCCTAGTCGCTCGCGCTATTTTCAAACCCGCTTCTAGCATCGCGGACTTCGCAGATGAAAAACTAGCTGGATCTGATCACAAAATCCGTGCTGCTCACGACCTCCTGGATCAAGGATCCCCCAATGACCTCCACGCCTACCTGAAACAAAAGTCACTCGATGAAGCGGCGGCTGAACTAAAGAAACTGCAATTAAGTAAACAGCTCCCACTGAAATGGATCACAGGAAGCATAGCCTCCATCCTTGTAATTTTCGGCATCATCACACTACTTCAGAAATCGTTCCCGGAAGCTTACCTCGTAGTGAGCCAGAGAATTTTGGAACCAAGTAGTGACACCCCACCATTCACTAGACTTAGGTTTGAACTCACGCAAGAGAATCAAACAACCTTCTATGGCGGAGAAAACCTCGTCAAAGCCAGCATCACGGGTGATGAGATCAAAGAACAAGTCACCTGTCTGGTAAGAAACCGGGAAACTGGTGAAATTGAAACCACCAGCACCTTCCAACAGGACGAATCTACCTACTCCAGAAAATTCACCAATATCGTCAGTGGATTCGATGTCGCCTTTGCCTGCGGGAAGGCCCGCTCAAACTGGTTGCCAGTAGAAGTACTTCTCCAGCCCAAGTTTACTTCAGCCCAGATCACCGTCACACCACCTTCCTATACCAAGCAGCAGGAAGTCAGCTTCCCTCTTGAAGGAAACGAAATCAAAGTCATCGAGGGATCCACAGTCACTCTGGAAATTACCAGCAACCGCCCTCTATCAGGAGGCACACTCACTCTGACTCCACTGACAAAGGATGAAACTCAAGCTCCTGAAATCATCCTGGGAACTTCTGACAACTCAAGCACTGCCACCTTCAAGTGGGTAGCCAGACGTAGCTCAGACCTTTCCTGCATCATTCACGATGTACGCTCCACCCCTTCCTCTTCCAGTCTCGATCTCACCATTAGCACCTCTGCAGATCTTCCGCCAATCCCAGAGTTAGAATCGCCGAACAGAATGGTACTCGCCACCCCTAAGGCCAAGATCCCTCTGCGTGGCCGCGTGGAGGACGACCACGGCATCGACTCAGTCATGCTGGTGCGTACTCTCGTAGGCTTCAGAGACAGAGCTAAGAACTTGGCTGAATCCGTCGAAAAGAAAGAGTACGACTACTCTCAGCCAATCGATCTCGAAGCTCTTGGCGTACAGCCTGAACAGACCTTGGAATTCTACCTTGAGGCCAGAGACTATAACCCTTCCATGCTAGGTATCGGCTCATCGGATGTAGCCCGCGTCTACATCATTTCCGAGGAAACCTACGCCGCCCGCATCCGAGAATCGGCTACCATAAGAGAATTCCTTCCACGTTACCGAGAACTAGACAGAGCTATCGATGACGCGCGCAAGGCTCTTGAGAGACTTCAAGAGGCCAACCAGAAAGATGACGAGGAAGCCTTCAAGAAAGCTCTCAAGGAAGCCATCGCTGCCCATCTGAAATCTCAGGACCTTGCCCACAAACTCGCAAACGATTTTTACGCCTACGAGATGGAAGGCCGCTTGGGAGACGTCGCCCGCGAAACCCACGACAAACTGATGGAGAACGAGCAGGATCTTCACGACATGGACTACAAAGACGGAAAAGGTGACAACCAGGAAATGATCGAGAAAATGTTAGAACGTCTCGGTGGCGTCGAAGAAAAAGCTGACGATCTGGTCCAAGACGCCGAGAAAGTAAAGAAGATCGGCGAAGTCATGAAATTGGCCGGTGACTTCATGAGAATCTACTACAACCAGCGCTCACTCGCGACCCGCAAAACAAACATCGCCAAAGAGATCAACAAGGGCATCATGCGTAACAAGATGCTCCTACCGAAACTCGGGCAGAGCCAGCTTAAGAACCAGGACGCGCTTGTCAAATTTGCCAAAGAACTGCGTGTAGCGGCCGAACAACTCCCGGATGAAGCGGTCGACCTGAAAGACGGCTCTCTGGAGTTTCTTGAAAAGCTCGAGGGACTTCAGGTTGCTGAAGCCATGGAGGCTGCAGCCAAAGCAGCCAAGATCGGTCAATCCGTAGAAGCCTCCTCTAAGGCCCACCTTGCAGCCAAATTGTTGCAGCAACTCATCGACATGAAGGACAATGAATTCGCCGCTCTCCTACGCGGCGAAATGCCAAAGAACGACTTCAATATGAAGCCCGATGCTAAGAAAACCCTAGAGCAAATGCTAGAGGCCATGCTCAACCGCGCACGCCGCGCAGGCAATCAAGGTCAAGGAGGTGCCGGAGAAGGCGCAGGCGGCGGTGGTATGGGCATGGGTGGCGGAGGGTTTGGCATGGGCCAGGATGGCCAACCCGGCAGCATGGGGAGAAACCTTTCAATGTTTGGCCCCGAGCGCCTTAATTTCAGTGACTCCCCACACGGAAACTCACAAGGCGGGAAAGCAGGTCAAGGCGGAGGTTCAGGCAAAGGCACGCCGCCTTCCGTATCTGGCAGCAACACCATCAAGCCCACTGATCAGCAAGACAGTAATTCATCACGACTCAAACGAGAAAAAGTCCCTGAGAAGTACAGAGATGCCGTGAAGAAATTCTATACGACTCCTTAAACTAATCTAACCGACGAGAGACAAATGAAAATACCCGCAATCATAGCAAGCTTGGTCATGTCCCTAGGCATCGCCACAGCCAAAGAAGGTGCCGTACAATGCGGCAACCTGATCTACGCAGGCACCAAAACATCCAAGTGCTTCAGTGACGAATTCCTGACAACTGTTCAGCAGAAGACATCCGTATCCACTGAGCGCAGATTCAAGCCTGTGAAGCTCTCCTCCGAAGAACTCTTCAAGTTCCCCTTCGTCATCATGACGGGTGAGGGTGATTTCACCCTTACCAGCAAGGAGAGGGAAAACATGAAGAAATACTTGGAGAATGGTGGCTTCCTGCTCGCCTCCCCGGGCTGCTCTAACAAAGCATGGGCCACAGCCTTTGAGCGTGAAATCAAGCGCATCTTCGACAAAGACGCTCTCAAAGACATTCCGATGGATCACGCCCTATTCAAAACCATCTTTACGATCAAGTCGATGAAGCTCAGCCATGGTGGCACTGCCACCTTACACGGCATTACCCACAACGACAAACTCGTGGTCGTATACTCATCGGATGGCCTCAATGACACCTCTAACACAGAGGGGTGCTGTTGTTGAGGGGGGAACGAAATTAATGACTCGGTCCGAGTCAACGCAAACATTCTCGCCTACGCCTTACTCCATTAACACCTACCATATTTACACCCAATATAAGCTGACTACCTCATGCGCCGATTCTCCACATTTATCTTATCCCTGAGCTTAGCTTGTTCGCTCAGGGCGGAAATCTCACTGCCCGAAAATGCCGATCCAGCATCCTGGGCAGAGGTAGTCGCTCAACTTTCCGACCCTGAATTACGCCCACAGGTTGAAAAGGCCCTATCACAGCGAAAGCATTTCCCTCGCAAGGAGCTAGTCTCTCTCCTCAATCATCCTCAACTCGCAGTACGCATTGGCGCTATCGAACTGCTCGAGGACGCCTCTGGTGAAACCTATGATTTCTCTCCTTGGGCTGAACCAGATAAGTCCGAAGATAACAAAACCTCTATCGAACTCTGGCAACGCTGGGCGAAGCAAGACACAAAAATCAGCAAGAAGTCAGCCAAGCTCAGTGAGGAGCAAATCAACTCCTACATCCGTAACCTTCTCTCAGACGAACGCTCTCGCGTCTCACGAGCCATACGCATGCTGGAAGGTGACAACTACAACGCGGTCTCCGCAATCCAACAGTTCATCGTCGCTCATCCAGAGCTGCCAGCCTCTAAACTATCCCAACTTAAACAAGCCCAATACGAGCTTGTACTTATCAAGTCAGCCAAATCATCTGCCTCCACCATTGCCCGGGATCTCGTCATCGGTAATCGTGACCAACAGCTGGCTGCTCTTGGTCAACTCAAGAGCCTTGGCCTAGTCACCATTCCGATCATTCGTGACTTCATCAATTCGCCAGATGCCCTCGTACGTGAAACTAGCATAGACACGCTGATCTCAGTAGGCGGCAGACAGGTACTCCCCTTCATAGCCGAACAGCTGAAGAAAGAAAAAGACGTCAACGTCATCCACATTGCCATTCGCAGGGTCAAAGACATTCCTGAGAAAGAATCCATCGATATTGTTCAAGTATTCCTAGATCACAAAGATGAGGACATCGTGGTCTCAGCTATCAGCGCGATCACAAAGCTTAGTGCCGGTGAGGATTCTGATTTCAGCTTCAACTCCGGACCTAAAACCACCTCAACGATTCCTGAGGCTGTGCAAGAAAAAGTCCTCTCGCTGCTGGATGATCCCCGTTGGAGGGTCAGGGTTGCCGCGGTTGAATACGTTGACCGCTGTAAAGCGAGTGACGCCAAAGACAAGATTCTCCAGCTACTAAAGAACGGTAAAGACGAGTATGTACGCTCCAAGGCCATAGCCGCAGCTGTCAGCCTAAAAGCCAGAGAGGCTATTCCTATCTTTGAGGATCTCTACTTAAAACATGATGATCTCATTGGTTCTCTCACCCCGGCGTACATGAGCCTCGCTGGATCTTTTTCCGACAAACTACGTGCCCATCTACTATCTAGAGATCCTGACACCATCATCTCAGCGATTAAAGCTTTCAGTGGAGACAAGCAGGATAGGCTCAAGATACTCGCCGCACTTTGTACACACGAAAACCTCGACGTTGCCTGCGTAGCTCTGCGAACCATTGCCAATGACTCAGACAAGCTAGAATACGACTTCGTGGCCAATGTAATCACCGATGCGATCAACTCTGGATCTGATGAGAAAATTCAGGCAGTGCTGAGCACGCTTGAACTACCCAGAACCAATTTTGTAGACCCTAGACTGACACGACTCATCAACGACTCTGGTCTCAACAGTGAAAAAACTTCACTTGATCCACTTTACGACGCCTTCATCAGACCAAACGGCAAGCAGCTAGGCCCGCTCCTCACCGTAGAGACCAGTGCCCATGGTGGCGCTAACACTCTTAAAGAAACACTCGTCAAACTGGCTCAGAATACTGATAACCAAGAACGTACTTTCCAGATCTGCCTCGTACTCACGAAAGCTGGCGACAAGCGCGGTATAGACCTGCTCAATGGGGACGTGGCAAAAATGCCAGTCAGCAAGCGCGCATCACTCGCAGAATCGCTCTACAAAGCCAATAGTGGCAATGTAATCTCCATCTTCAAAGCTCTCCTTCAAGATGAATCCAGTGAAATCCGGGCTGAAGCAGCTGACAACGCCCTCTCTAATGAGAACAATGCAGTTCTCATCCAGATGGTTTTGGAAAATCTCGTTCAAGAAGACACCAAGCTGAAGCCCAGCGAAGCCTACAAATACAGGCTCAGTAATATCGCTCGTAATAGCAGGAACCGTCGCCTGTTAAATTCTTGGTGCAAGACTCAGCTAGAGTCCGACAAATCATCGGATGAAGTTAAAATTCTAGCCTGTATTCTCATGAGTTCAGGCTTGAGGTTATCTGATGAACAAGCGATCGCCGCCCACACGACTTCCGAAAACCAATGGGTACGCCGAGCTGCCTGGCATTGCCTGGGAAATAGCAACTCTAACTGGTTCAAGGAAAACATCAGGAAACTCTCCGCAGACAAAAGCGCCAATGTCCGTTCTGTCATACCAGAGATATTCTCCAAAGGAGGATCTGCATGGATGCACTATTTCAATGACTTGGAATCCCGCAGTGACAGCTCCTACTCTTCGACCAGAAGTAGAAGGCGCCTCTCAACTGATGCAGAGCAACTCCTCTACGACATGGCAAAAGCTGACCCATCGGAGCAGATCCGTTTCGAGGCCTATTTTGCTCTCCTCACCCACTCACGCAGTATCGACCTACCAGCCTTCATCGCGCTGATTAACAAACAGCCCAAAGAAACTCGTGCTGTCTATCGATTGTCTGATCATGTTGAAGACAATTACCGCTTCATGGGCAAAGGCATGCGCCCACTACTCGCCTACATCGACTTCAAGCGAATCTCCAGAAGCAAACACAAGCCGATCCTCAATCACTTCAAAAGTGACGATGACTCCGACTCATCCGGCTTCACCACATTCACCGAGCTTGCTGCCAGTATCGATAGCAGCACAGCACCGCAGCACCTCTCCACCCCAGAGGATAGAGTCAAAGAAATGGCTAAGCGCGCTTCACTCATTCTCGTGTTCTTTGAAAAAGAGGGTTGCAGCCAGTGTGCTAAAGCTATCGAAGTAGCTAAAGATCTCAAACGGGACTTCCCTCTTCTTGAAATCAAACGTTTCTCGATTTCCTCTGAAGACGGCATCCTACTCAATGCCCATCTCTCCAGAGTACTCGATCTTCCGGCCACTGCTGATGGCAAGGTGCCAGCCTTCTTCACTTCCACCGGCTACATTGTCCCTCCTATTACCGCTCAAAAACTTGGCGGACTCTTGGAGAACACCATGAACTCCCCAGAGCAAAAGGACTGGTACATCCTGAAAGCTCCGGAGCAAATCGCCATGGCCAAACAGCATGTTGAGACAAAGTATGATGCCCTCACCCTCCCCATCGTCATCGCGGGAGGTTTGTTAGACGGCATCAACCCTTGCGCCTTTGCCACTATCATCTTTTTCCTTTCCTACCTCACGGTTGCCAAACGCTCCCCGAAAGAGATCTTCATGGTAGGCACAGCATTCATTCTCGCCGTCTTTCTTGCCTACCTTTCGGTCGGCCTACTCTTCAGTAGCTTTGTTAAAAATCTCACTGAAAACACCAGCTATCTCTGGCTCAGAAATGCTCTTAATTACGTCTTTGCAGGCTTCGCTCTCTTAGTAGCAGTCCTTTCATTCAGAGATTACCTGAGAGCTCGCAAAGGCAAGCTGGATGAAATGACTCTCCAGCTACCATCCTTCCTGAAAAACCGGATCCGCGGTGTCATCCGAAAAGGGGCAAAGTCCAGCCGCTTCGTCATCGCCGCCTTCTTCTCCGGCATCGCCATCTCATTCCTAGAACTTGCCTGTACCGGTCAGGTCTATGCACCCATCATCTACAAGATCAACCAGGGCAGCGCAGACGCAGTCTCCATGCTTGTTATCTACAACCTCGCATTCGTACTGCCGCTCATCGTCATCTTTGCACTGGCCATGGGCGGAATGAAGTCCAATGCCCTCATTCAATTCCAGCAGAAACACACTGCCATGATCAAATTACTCACAGCAGGCCTCTTCCTGCTTTTATTTGTAGTATTGATCTTCTCAGATTACATCAGCGGACTGATCAAAAATCTACAACCCTCTATATCCTCCATGATGTAACCGAACTCGTCCCTATATAAACCAGGCCCATCAAGAGAGCTGTGAAGTTCAGGGAGCCGAAGATTTCAGTACAATTCAGGGTGGGCCTAGTAGCACTTATTTAGAGAGTCACATCATCAAGGGTTCCTACCAGGAATCGCCTTCCTTGCGCATTTTTTCGAGCACTTCGCTCATGTCGTCCAGCTGGTCCCAGACTTCTTTCAGGACATACATCGGCGCTTTGGAACGTACTGCGAGAGCAATGCAGTCACTGGGGCGAGCATCGAGCTCGACGATCTTGCGCTCCATGATTTCATTCTGAGCTTCCAGAAAGAGTCTTGCATAAAAGACATCTCCTTCAACCTGGACGATGAGCATCCGTTTCACCTCTGCACCAAAGGCCTCCAAGGTCTGGCAGAACAAATCGTGTGTCAGCGGCCGGGGCGGCACTGCGCCAGAGAGCACCGCATTGATAGAGGCACCAATTCCCGGCTCGATGTAGAAGACGATCGACTTCTTCCCATCGCCTAGAAAGACCGCGCATCCTGCCTGGGTCGGCAACAAGGCGACTGGCTCTACTTTGACCAAGGATTCACTCATGGGTAGATACTAACAAAGTTTGTGTGGTTCAGCGAGAAAGATACTTCTTGGAATTTTTGACATACTTTTCAGCCCAATGCTTGATGCCCTGCTGATCTTTGATGTCCAAGGTTTTGACCACTTTGGCAGGACTACCCAAGACCAATGAACCTGGAGGAACAACCATACCACCAGTCACCAGCGCTCCCGCTCCGATAATGCTTCTCTCCCCGATCACAGCCCCATCCATGATGCAGGACGCCATGCCGACGAGCACTTCGTCCTTCACCGTAGCCGCATGGACAATCGCACTGTGACCGACGGTCACATATTCGCCGATATAGCTACCGTAGTCGTCTGACAAATGAATCACGGCATTGTCCTGCACATTGGACCGAGGCCCGATCACGATTTCATTAATATCGCCGCGCAAGGTTGCATTGTACCAAACACTGGACTCCTCCTCCAGGCGTACACGCCCAATAATATCTGCACTGTCAGCCACATAAACACTCTGGTGAATTTGTGGTAGATGCCCGTCAAAAGACTCAATTGCCATGCCCTTAGTCTAACGCAGCCCATGGCTCGCTCAACGAGAAAGTCCACCTTTGACGTAAACATGTACAATCCTTCCCTTGCACTTAGCCAGATTCGTGCCAAAGCTAAGTGTAACCTCTCCCCCGCACCCACCAGACCTACGATTGATCTATTATGCGAGAAACCCTCACTGTGATTGGCATTTTCCTCATCGGCCTAGCGCTGAGATCATGCAGGAAGCCATTATTCAGAAAATTGGGAGCCCTAGTTTACCTCTTCACTTCAGGGGTCGCATTTTACTTTATCTCAGACAGCTACTGGATTGCGGCATTAGGCATCCTAGTCTGGTTCCTACTTCCCTGGCTTGAGCTTCTCACTCGCGTACGCAAGCTCAGACTCCCATTGAATAACCGCCTCTCTCACCGCCATCCGCCCAGCTGCCAGCATTTCCCGGAAGCTGAAGAGACTCTTCACACGCTGGAGCATGCTGGCTTCGACCACACCACAGACGCTGGCTGGGACTGGGGAAGTTCTACACAGTTCTACCGCTTCTTCTGGCACCCGGAAGAGCGCACCGTGGCCGCTCTCTGCCTCTGCAAGCAATCGAACATCTCTTTCTCCTTCCTGACCCTGACTTCCAGAGACAAGGACGGGAACATCTACCGCACCTCAAACTACCCCTTTTCCCAGACCTTAAAATCCAGCCCTGAGGTCATCTGGAACAATGTCGGCTGCAAGATCTGCTCCTTTGAGCAGCTTCTTACTTCACATCACGATTTTATCATCGCGACAGGTTTGGCGATCTCTGACCTGATGATGCCAGACCCGGATCACACCGAGCAGGAGGTCGAGGATGACATGCGCAAGCAGATCGACCACAACCTCCAGAAAGGAATCATTAGCCTCACTGGCGACGGCCACTTCCGCTATTCCATGCGGGGTCTATTCTACCTCTGGAAGCAATACGTGCGTGATATGATACGCCTCTGCTGACATCTCATGACTCTGGAGGCTGGTCATCTCCGCATCACCAGCTACACTGCTGCCATGCAATCAGAATCAAGCGAATCCGTACCTGCCAGGAATATTGTCCTGATAGGCTTCATGGGTTCGGGAAAATCAACCGTTGGCCGCGAGCTTGGCAAACTGCTCGGCTACCCCATCGTGGATACCGACCACAAGATCGAGGAACAGGAAGGGCTCACCATCCCGGAGATCTTCTCCACCAAGGGTGAGGATTACTTCCGCACAACCGAGACTAAACTCATCCAGTCACTGTGCGAAGAAGGAATCTCCCATCATATTATCGCTACAGGCGGCGGACTGCCCATGCGTGAAGAAAACCGCCCTCTGATCAGGCAGCTCGGCTACGTCGTCTGGCTGCAGGCGGATGTCGACACCATCCTCAACCGTACCTCGCGCAATTCCAACCGCCCCCTTCTCCAGACGGACAACCCTAGAAAAACCATCGAAGAACTCCTGGAAAAACGCAATCCAGTCTACGAAGAGGTCTGCCACCTGCGCATCCGGACCTCCAACCTGGATATCGAAGAAACCGCCCACGGAATCCTCGAGAGCGCAAGATACTTTTTCGCACAGTCTTGACATCATCTGTTTACGGTTGCATCTGAACCGTTACAGGCTCACATTAGAGCAGCTACTGGCATTACACATTACCCAGCATCTATATTCATGGCACTACTGAAACCATTTTCCGATTCTCAGGGGCGTATTCCATTCGAACTCGTCCGCAAGGAAATCAATAAGGTTGAAGCACAAATCCGCGATCAGGTTCGTGCATTCGACCCTAATGTAGAGCCGTATATCGACTACATCTGTAATACCAGCGGCAAGCGTATCCGCCCGGCTTTGGCAATTCTTGCAGGTGGAGCCGTAGGCGAGATTTCAGACGACAACCTCAAGATCGGCGTCATTCTGGAACTCATCCACATGGCTACCTTGGTGCACGATGACATCATCGACGGCGCCACGACACGCCGCAAGGTGCCAACCGCCAACGCCAAATGGGGCAATGGAATGGCCGTCTTGCTTGGAGACGCCCTCTTCTCCCACTCCCTCCTGCTCGCCACAGAGTTTGGCTCTATTGATATCTGCCGCAAGGTGGGCAAGGCCTCCCGCGAAGTCTGTGAAGGAGAAGTCATGCAGACCCAGCGCCGCTTCGACCTCACGCTGACCAAGGAAGACTACTTCCATATCATCGCCATGAAGACTGGCGCCCTCTTTGCCGCTGCCGCTGGCATTTCTGCCTCAATTTCCGGAGCAGATGAAGAGGTAGAACAGAAACTTTACGACTACGGGCTCAAGCTCGGCACCGCTTACCAGATCTATGACGACTGTCTCGATCTCGTTGGCGCGGAAGATAACGTCGGCAAGACGCTCCGTACCGACCTGGAAAAAGGTAAACTCACCCTCCCAATGCTCAACCTGCTGGAGTCAGCCTCTGAAGAGAAGCGCTCCAAGCTCAACAAGCGCATTATCGAGCAACAACCGCTCGATCTTGAAGTCTTGGTCGGCATAGCTGACTACGAGGGAGCGATCGAACAGGCTCTCGATACAGCCTCTACAATGCTTGTAGACGCCCGCACCAATCTCGATTGCCTTGAAGATAGCAAATACCGTAAAGGGCTCATTGAAATCACTCACTATCTGGACGGCCTTCTTAATAAGTGCCGCAAGTAAGCCCTATTCACCATGTATCGCCTGATCGGCCTGATCTTACTCGCGCTGGGATTTGCCTCGTCCTATTTCGGGCTACCCGGACTACTGATTGCCGTTCTCTTCTGGGTACTGGGAACCTTCTTTTTCGCCAGATCCTTTCTCAAGAAATGAAAAAAGCCGCTGGGATTCCCCAGCGGCTTTCTTCATTAAACCAATCACTCTGATTAGACCGTCGCCACGACTGAGTCGCAGCGCTCACAGAGACCACTGCTGAGGAGCGGCTCATAACGGCGGCAACGTGGACACATGCAGTGCTCAGTAGCAGAGGCTTCAGCCTTCAGTTCAGCTCCCTGCTCCACCTTGAGATCAGCCAAGATGAAGAACTCAGTGGCAAACTCCCGATTGTTGAGCTCATCCAGACAAGTGACCTTGTCGGTCACGGTGAGAACCACGGAAGCCTCGTTGTTCTTATTGAAGGCCTTGGACTGCACCTTCTCTTCGATGGCAGTCTGGATCACGCCACGGATCTCAAGCAATTCCTTCACCTTCTCGCTGGCTACGCCAGGAGCGGTTTCTGGAGTCGCCTCAGGGAAATCCTGTTCGTGCACGGAACCTTCAAATCCTGCGTGCTCCCAAGCTTCGTCAGCTGTGAAGGCAAGAATCGGGGCAAGAAGCTTGGCAAGAGCCGTAAAGACATCATGCATGACCGTCTGAGTTGAACGGCGGCGCAGGCTATCCTGACCATCACAATACATTCTATCCTTGGTCACATCCACGTAGACTGCGGAAAGGTCACTTGCACAGAACTGGTTTATCACGGTGAAGACCTTGCGGAATTCGAATGCTTCATAAGCAGCACGGCAGTCCTTGATGACCGTGTGTAGCTTTTCAATGACCCATTGATCGAGCAGAGGCATGTCAGCCTTGGCCACACGGTCAGTCTCAGCATTGAAACCATCCAGGTTACCCAAGAGGATTCGCAGTGTATTACGCAGACGGCGATATGGCTCAGCGATATCCTTGAATAGGTCCTCACCGAACGGCACTTCAGTCTGCCAGTCCACGGAGGATACCCAGAGACGCACGATATCAGCCCCATACTTGTTATAGTAGTGGGCAGCATCGATCGGCTTACCGCTCTTCTCAGCCTCGGACTTTGAGAGCTTACCCTTCTTGTCCTTGTCCACTACGAAACCGTGAGTGAGGACAGACTTGTAGGGAGCTGCATCACGAACGCCCACGGAAAGCATGAGGGATGACTGGAACCAACCGCGGTGCTGGTCAGTAGCCTCAAGGTAAAGGTCCGCTGGGACACTCAACTCTGGGCGACGCTCCATGACAGCCACATGGCTGGAACCGGAATCAATCCAGACGTCGAGAGTGTCACGGCACTTCTTATAGCCCGCTGGAAGGCCAAGACGCTCGCAAAGCTGCTCATCATTCAGCTCGAACCAGATATTGGAACCTTCCGCTTCAATGAGGTCAGCAATCTTGCGCGCCAACTCAGAGTCGATCACAGCTTCACCCTTATCATCGAAGAACACTGGAACGGGAACCCCCCAAGTACGCTGGCGAGATACACACCAGTCTGGGCGGGCTTCTACGGTACCATAGATACGGTTACGACCCCACTTTGGCAGCCAGTTGACCTTGTCGATTTCTTCAAGAGCCTTTTCACGAAGACCATCCAGGGAAATGAAGAACTGTTCGACTGCACGGAAAATGATCGGAGTCTTGGATCTCCAGCAGTGTGGATAGCTGTGCTTGTAAGTCTCCTTGCCTAGCAAAAAGCCTTTACCGGCGAGAATCTTGATGATCGGGACATTGCAGTCAAAAACATGCTGGCCGACGAATTCAGACATTCCCACTTCTTCAGTGTATTTGCCCTCGTCATCCACTGGAGAAAGAACGCCGAGTCCATTCTGCTGACCAGCCACGTAGTCATCAGCACCATGGCCTGGAGCGATGTGTACCGCACCAGAACCCGTATCGGTGGTCACAAAGTTTGCCAAGATCAGCTTGGACGTGCGATCCAGGAATGGATGCTGAGCCTCAAGCCCTTCAAATTCCTCACCCTTTACTTCCTTGAGAGTCTCTTTGAGTTCGAAACCGGTCTTCTCCTTGATGGTCTCAATAAGCTCTTTGACCACGACGAGATTCTTGGTGATCACACCATCATCCGTCGCTTTCTCGAAGCGCCCAACGATGTAAGTGAAGAGCGGGTGCACGGCGATACCGAGGTTCGCGGGAAGCGTCCATGGGGTGGTCGTCCAGATCACCATGGACACATTCTCACCGAACTTGTCACTGACCAGAGGGAACTCTACATAGAGAGACGGAGACTTCTTCTCCATGTACTCCACTTCGGCTTCAGCTAGGGCTGTCTGCGCCCCGTAGGACCATTGCACCGGCTTCTTGCTCTGATATACTGCCTTCTTGTCGATCAGGGCTGCAAAGGTTCGAACGATGTCTGCCTCATAGGCAGGGTCGAGGGTGAGATACGGATTATCCCAATCCCCAAACACCCCGAGACGACGGAAAGAAGCCTTCTGGGTATCAATCCACTTGCTGGCGAAATCCACACAACGGCGGCGGATCTCAGCTGGCTCTAGATCGCGGGCAGCCTGAACCACCTTGAACTCAATTGGAAGACCGTGGCAGTCCCAACCAGGAATGTAGGGCGTCTCGAAACCCGCCATCGTCTTGGATTTCAGCACGAGATCCTTCAGCAACTTATTGAGTGCTGTGCCCATGTGTACATCGCCGTTGGCAAATGGAGGGCCGTCATGAAGGATGTAGCGCGGAGCGTTTTGCTCCTTACGGCGCTGCTGAATTCGCTGGTACAGGCCTTGAGATTCCCACTGCTGCAGCCTTTTCGGCTCGCGCTTGACCAAGTCTCCACGCATCGGGAAATCCGTCTGCGGCAGGCTCAGTGTGTCTTTATAATTCTCGGCGTCCATGCTCATGAAATTAAAACTGAAGTGGGCGGACGCTAGACACTGATTGCCAAGGGGTCAATCGCTCTTTGCCTTAAAGAGTGACAAGAAAAACGCCTCACTCCGGCGCAAGTAACTCGGAGAGAGACGAAAATGAATTTAAAAGTAATGACAGCCAGCTGAGATTACTCAGATTTCTCAGGCTCATCCTCCTGAGGAGCTGGCCCTAGATCAATAATCGGCTTCGGCTCCGTTGATCCTTTTTTACCAGGAGAAGAGATTTGCATCTGCCCCTTCATATCCTTGGGAATTTTGGCTCTTTCAACACCAGGAGGGAGATAACCCTTTTCGCGCTGCACGGTGATCGGCCCGGAAGGCTCTGTCTCGACCTCTCGCTCTAGGATAGGAAGATCATCATCGATCTCCTTGGTGTGCTTGGCAAAGATTTTGTCGAGTTGATCATCAGGCTTCGTACCTACAAATTTATCAACCTCTTCACCGTTCAAATAGCACCGTACATCTGGAGTGCCACTCACCCCGTACTCATCCGCCAAGGCACTGTTACGGTCTATATTCACTTTGAGAATAACCGATTTATCCCCATACTTGGAGGCCATCTCTTTCAAACTTGCCTCAAGGACCCTGCATGGCTCACAAGTGTCACTGTAGAAATCTACGACTACGAAAACATTGGGCTCTGCTTTCCACTTATCCAAAGTCTCTCTACCAGATGAAACAATGTGGCTACGCCCGACTACTCGCTCCTTAGGCTTATCATTGCCAGTCACCTCGTCCACTATGGTCTTCACCTTATCGCATGACGTCATCAAGGCAGACAACGAGAATGCCAGTATCAGGTTTTTCGCTAAATGCATAATTCTATTTATCTTTGTACCGCCTCTAGCCTCAAGGCCAATGCTGGATTAAAAAAACGAAATCTGTGATCTACATTTTATACACCAATAAGCTACACTTGCTTAAAAAGTTAAGCCTCAGTTGGCATCAGAAGACCTATTCAGCACCTTGTTGGGCAGGCGATCACTCAAATCGGGCGCATTCGATGGAATTTTCACTCTCTCAACACCTGGTGGCAACTCGCCTTTCTGCTTAGCAACCACAATCGGTTTTTTGAAATCATCCCGGACAACAATGCTTTCCGGTATCTTTTCCACATAGCCCGAGACAATGTTCTCCAAGGCATCATAATTGAGACTACCAAGAACCTTGTCCATCTTTCTCCCATTCAAGTGCATCTCCATCGAAGGGAATCGGTTGATCCCCCGGGAACGTGCATACTTCTTGAGTGCCGGAGAATCAGATACATTAATTCTAAGGATGGCTACCTTGTCTCCATACTTAGTAGCCAGTGAATCCAAGTACTTGGCGCTTTCCACGCACTCCTTGGAACCTTCGTCAAAATAATCAGTGAGAACCAAAACGTTCGGCTCTTGCTTCCAGCGGTCTACCTCATCAGGAGTACTCAGCTTAACGTAATTTAAGCCTTTCCTCCTCTCTTCCGTTAGAACCTTCTCACTACTATCACCCATGCCTATCAGTCTCTTAACTGATTTGCACGACACCAATCCGCACGCGAACATCGCGCTCAGAGGTATCAATAGGAATGGGGAATTCATCGGACGGTTGTTTACCAAAAGACAACCGACTAGGCAAATAAAATTATCACTTTTATGAATAAAACTTCATTTTAGTGATCTTTATAATTCACAGATCCTTAGCTAAATGAAGGTTTGAATTTACCAAGCTTTCTGGAGACCTGTCTAATTTCTGACTGGATTTTAACCATAGCGGCCTTGGAGAGAGTCACTTTATTAGCAACAGCCTCTTCAAGCTGACTACAGCAATTTGTCAGAGTAGCCGAGAAACCTTCAAGAGCTTCTTCTGCGCGCTGACGAAGAGGACAAGACTCTTCACGCTTGATGACACCCATTCTCTGCTGCTCAAGAAGTCTCTGAGCTTCACGCATTTCAGCGAGAAGAATCTTCTCCTGAGGCACGCGGCGAAGGTTGGATGCGAGACCAAGCTTAGAGAGGAACCAGATCATCCACTTGGTAGGATCAAACTGCCAAGGCTTCACACCGTTACGGTAGTCATGCTGGAATGCATGGTGATAGTTGTGATAACCCTCACCACAGGTGAAGAAGGCCATGATCGCGGAGTCACGAGCGGAGTTTCCGGAGTTGTATGGGCGGCTACCAATGGTGTGGCAAAGGGAATTGATGAAGAAGGTGCAGTGCTGAACTACGACGATACGCAGGATACCAGCCAAAAGAAACGCGCCAAGTGCACCTTCAGCACCTTTGTACCAGTAACCAAGGAGTGTTGGAACCACGAGACCTACAACAGCGCCGATGAGGTGTACCCACTTGTGCTGCCACATGACCATTTTGTCCTTACGAAGGTCACCCACGTTATTCATCAGAGGCATTGGATCCAGCTTGAAGAGCAACCAGCCAATGTGGGCGTAGAAGAAGCCACGGGAAATATCATAAGGGTCACCTTCGTGATCAGTGTGCTTGTGGTGATGACGGTGATCTGATGCCCAGCTGAGGCAGGAATTCTCAAATGCTGCGGCACCAAAGAGCAAGGTAGCCAGACGCACAGGCCACTTAGCCTTAAAAGCAAGGTGAGAGAACAATCTGTGATAGCCGAGCGTAATACTCATGATGGTGGCCACAGTGTAGAAGAAGAACATACCTACTTGGAACCAATCCAGTCCATAATGATAGATGTAGATTGGTGTCGCTACGACAGCGACAATGAAGGTGAGGATCAGGAAAATACTGGTCTTCCAGTTAACTCGGTGAAATGGGAAATTGTTGAACATCTTATTAGTTCGTTAAAAATCATGATACAGGAATGTTTATTCCTGAAATTGCGAAGGGGACGTAACCCGATATTGACCAAATAGCCAATAAAATAACCGTTCATCAATAGTTCTATTGATAAATATGCACAGTCATACTGCGCCAAGCCTTGCAATTTCTAGCATTATCCCCCCTGCGTCATTTTTAATCAAATCACATTTTTTTACCGTTCCCCAGATAACAGACGCACAATTTGAGCCTAGGCATGAAAAAACCTGCTCTCGCGTCAGCAAGAGCAGGTTGATAATCAATCAGTGATGTAAGCTTGTCGACTAGGCGGATTCAGCATCACCAGATGCTGCTTCAACCTCAGAGACCTCTTCAACGATCGGCTCTGGCTCCTCCACAGTGAACTCGAAACGAGTCTCCTTGTGTTTCGGGAAGCCGGTACCAGCCGGGATGAGGTGACCCATGATCACGTTCTCCTTGAAGCCTTGGAGCATATCTACGCGGCCAAGGGTAGCTGCCTCGGTAAGAACACGAGTGGTGTCCTGGAAGGAAGCAGCGGAGATAAAGGAGTCAGTCTCAAGGGAAGCCTTGGTGATACCGAGAAGAACAGCCTCACCTTCAGCAGGCATACCGCCCTGAGCCACGACAGTCTTGTTCGCAGCATTGAAGGCACTGCGATCAACCTGGTCGCCCCAGAGGAATTCAGTATCGCCCGGCTCGGTGATCTTCACCTTGCGGAGCATCTGACGGATGATGATCTCGATGTGCTTATCGTTAATTTCTACACCCTGGACTCGGTAAACTTCCTGAACTTCGTTCACGAGGTGCTCTTGAAGAACCTGGGCGCCACAAGCTTCGAGGAGATCTTCTGGAGATACTGGACCTTCAGTGATCTGCTCACCTGCCTTGATTGGGTCACCTTCGGCAACGATCACGTGTTTACCCATAGGCACGAGATGATCCGCAGAATCACCGCTTTCTGGGTTAGTCACGATAACCTTCTTCTTACCGCGGACGTTACCACCGAAGGAGACAACACCGTCGATCTTGGCGATGGTGCAAGCATCCTTTGGCTTACGTGCTTCGAAGAGCTCGGCAATACGTGGAAGACCACCGGTAATATCCTTGGTCTTGGCCACTTTACGTGGAGTTCTTGCGAGCTGAGTACCGCCACCGACGACCTGACCTTCCTTGACGGAAAGGTGAGCGCCAACTGGAATGGAGTATGAAGCCAGAACTTCGCCTGTATCTTCGCTAACGATGACAACCTGTGGGTGAAGGTCTTCCTTGTGCTCGGTAACAACCATACCCTTCTTGCCTGTTTCCTTGTCAGTCTCGTTGGCCATGGTGATGCCAGCGATCATGTCTCGGAACTCAACCTTACCACCTTTTTCGGTAAGAATTGGCACGTTGTATGGATCCCAAGTTACGAAGGTAGCTCCCTTCTTCACAGATTCACCATCCTTGACGGAAATCACGGAACCGATGACCACGTTGTGATCTTCCACTTCGAGACCGTTCTTGTCCTGGATGGAGATAGAACCGTTCTTGTTCAGAACAACCCAGTTACCATCAGCGTCCTGTACGGTGCGGAGGTCCTTGTAGACAACCTTACCGGAGTTCTTCGCCTTGATGATTGGCTGTTTGAAGGATGATGTAGCAACACCACCCACGTGGAAGGTACGCATGGTAAGCTGTGTACCAGGCTCACCAATGGACTGGGCAGCGATGATACCTACAGCTTCACCGTGCTGACCGATCTTACCGGTAGCGAGGTTGAGACCATAGCATCGAGCACAGCAACCACGCTCGGATTCACAGGTAAGAACGGAACGGATCTTGAGCTGCTGACGGCCGATGTTCTCGACGCGTTGTGCCTGCTCTTCAGAAACGATGTCGTTCACCTTGATGATAATGTCACCTGAAACTGGATCTCTGACCTCTTCACAGGAAGTACGGCCGTAGATGCGCATGGAGAGTGAAGCTACTTCTTCCTCACCGTCGTAGATCGGCTGCACAGTGATACCATTGACAGTATCACAGTCGTGTTGAGTGATGATCACATCCTGAGATACGTCCACCAGCTTACGAGTCATGTAACCGGAGTCCGCAGTCTTAAGCGCGGTATCAGCAAGCCCCTTACGCGCACCGTGTGTGGAAATGAAGTATTCCAGTACGGAGAGACCCTCACGGAAGTTAGAGGTAATCGGGCGTTCGATAATCTCACCGGATGGCTTGGCCATAAGACCGCGCATACCGGAAAGCTGCTTAATCTGTGCCTTGTTACCACGAGCACCGGAGTCAACCATCATGAAGAGTGGGTTGGCCATCTTGCTACCATCGTTGTGCTCAAGCTTACGGTAGAGAGCGTTAGCGATGTTATCTGTAGCGTGTGTCCAGATATCCACCACCTTCTGGTAGCGTTCGTTGTTGGTGATAACACCGTCACGGTAGAGCTTCTCAACCTTGTCGATTTCCGCGTATGCGTTCTTCAACTCAGCTGGCTTCTCTTCTGGAATAACCATGTCAACCAGACCAATGGATGTACCGGAGCGTGTAGCCTCGGTGAAACCAAGGGACTTCAGCTTGTCCAGTGCATCCACAGTAGCGGACTTACCAGCAACCTGGTAGCAACGCCAGATAACGTCACCGATCTGCTTCTTACCAACATTGAAGTTGATGAAGCCAACACCTTCAGGCCAGATCTCGTTGAAACGCACACGACCTGGTGTGGTTTCGATGATCTTGGACTCTTTGTTACCGTAGACAGTCTTCTTATCGAGGTCTGGGTTACGGAGACGGATGATGTCGTGATACTTGAGCTTACGTGAAGCGATGGCGAACTCCACCTCAGTGGTGTTCTCGAACAGCGGGAAGTGCTTCTCCTTGTCTGCCTCGATCTCAGTAGCTGTACGGGTACGGCTGTAAGTGAGGTAGTAGTTACCAAGAATGATATCCTGGGAAGGAGTGGTGATCGGCTTACCGGAGGAAGGTGAGAAGATGTTGTTTGGCGCAAGCATGAGCTGGCGCGCTTCCATCTGAGCTTCCACGGAAAGTGGCACGTGCACAGCCATCTGGTCACCATCGAAGTCAGCGTTATAAGCTGTACATACGAGTGGGTGTACACGGATAGCGGAACCCTCAATCAGCACAGGCTCGAATGCCTGGATGGAGAGTCTGTGAAGAGTCGGGGCGCGGTTCAGGAGAACCGGGTGTCCCTTGGTAACTTCAGCAAGGATGTCCCAGACCTCGGTGGTCTTGCGGTCGATCATCTTCTTGGCAGAACGCACAGTGTGGCAGTAGCCAAGCTCCTTGAGGCGGCGAATGATGAATGGCTCGAACAAGGTAAGAGCCATCTTCTTAGGAAGACCACACTGACCTAGCTTAAGCTCAGGACCAACCACGATCACGGAACGACCGGAGTAGTCCACACGCTTACCAAGAAGGTTCTGACGGAAACGTCCGCCCTTACCTTTGAGCATGTCGGAGAGAGACTTAAGTGCGCGGTTACCGGCACCTGTCACTGCACGACCGTGACGACCGTTGTCGAAGAGGGCGTCCACAGCTTCCTGCAGCATGCGCTTCTCATTTCGGATAATCACTTCTGGAGTCTTGAGCTGCAGAAGGTTCATCAAACGGTTATTACGGTTGATCACACGACGGTAGAGGTCGTTCAGATCTGATGTCGCGAAGCGGCCACCTTCGAGTGGAACCAGCGGACGAAGGTCCGGTGGAATCACTGGAAGTACGTTCATGATCATCCACTCTGGGCGAGTCTTGGAGGAAGCGAAACCTTGAGCAAGCTTGAGGCGCTTGGCCAGCTTCTTCATGGTCTGCTTGGAGCGTGTATTCTCCATTTCCTCCTGGAGCTGCTTAACGAGCTCAGCAAGATTCACCTGGGAGAGAAGATCCTGAAGAGCCTCTGCACCCATACCTGCGCGGAATGTTTCCTCACCGTAGTCTTCTTCAGCGTCACGAAGTTCTGTCTCTGTAAGGAGCTGACCGCGCTCAAGTGGGCTTTGGCCAGGATCTGTTACGATGAAGTCTTCGTAGTAGATCACGCGCTCAAGGTGACGTGCACTCATGTCGAGCATGAGGCCGATACGGGATGGCATGCACTTGTAGAACCAGATGTGTGTCACTGGTACTGCCAGTTCGATGTGCCCCATACGCTCACGACGTACACGGGAGAGAGTTACCTCCACACCGCATCGGTCACAGACGACACCCTTGTGTTTGATACGCTTGTACTTACCACAAGCACACTCCCAGTCACGTGTAGGACCGAAGATGCGCTCACAGAAGAGACCGCCCTTCTCAGGCTTGAAAGTACGGTAGTTGATTGTTTCAGGGTTCTTAACTTCACCCTTGGACCAGCCACGGATTGTATCCGGATTAGCAACCGTAATGGCTACGTGATCGAAAGAATCTGGCTTTTCATCTACTCCGAAGAGCTCGCGAAGATTTGTTTCAACACTCATAATGTTCGGTTAGTAATGTTTTAATTAGTTGCGGGTTCGTGTTGATTAAAGGGTGAGGTCGTCGAGTGAGAAGTCATCCGAACCACCAGTCACACCTGGAATTTCGTCGTCTTGTGGAGCGAGGCCCTTGCCTGGACGTACGTCGAGACCGAGGGACTGCATTTCCTTGATAAGAACGTTGAAGGACTCCGGAGTACCAGCCTCCAGGTTGTTGTCACCTTTCACGATCGCTTCGTAGATGCGTGTACGGCCCTGAACATCGTCGGACTTCACAGTGAGCATCTCCTGCAGTGTGTAGGCGGCACCGTAGGCCTCAAGGGCCCAGACCTCCATCTCACCGAATCGCTGACCACCGTACTGAGCCTTACCACCGAGCGGCTGCTGGGTGACGAGAGAGTATGGACCAACGGCACGGGCGTGGATCTTATCAGCCACCAAGTGACCGAGCTTCAGCATGTAGATATAACCTACCACCACCGGCTGGTGGAAAGCTTCACCTGTGCGGCCGTCATAGAGTGTAGACTTACCTCCTGTGGAGCCGTCCTTACCGTCACCGACCCATGTGTAGCCGTCGACTTTCTTGGCTTCGGACATGAACTCCCAGATCTTCGATTCAGGAATACCATCGAAAATCGGAGTAGCCACAGTGAATCCGAGAGCCTTGGCAGCAACACCAAGGTGAGTCTCGAGAACCTGTCCCACGTTCATACGTGAAGGCACGCCGAGTGGGTTCAAGCAGATATCTACTGGAGTACCGTCATCAAGGAATGGCATATCCTCTTCTGGAACGATAGTCGCTACAACACCCTTGTTACCGTGACGACCAGCCATCTTATCACCAACGGAAAGTTTACGCTTCTTGGCAACATAGACCTTAACTTCCTTGATCACGCCTGGATCAATCTCATCACCGGACTCCATCTGGTCAAGACGGCGCTCACGGTCAGTATCGAGCTCCTGGAAGCGGCTCTCGAAGCTGGAGATGATCTCAAGGATCTTGTTACGGATCGGGGATGGATCGATCTCGATGTGATCGTGGATCGCTGCAAGCTTGCGAAGAAGAGTCTTCGTGATCTTACGGTTCGCAGGGATGATGATCTCACCGGACTGAGCGTTCACTACGTCGAGTGGGATCTTCTCGCCAAGAAGGATGTCGGAAAGCTTCTCAGTGAGCTGGTCAGTGAGAGCATCTTTCTTCTTCTTGTAGTCGTCGTTGATCTTCTTGAGTTGCTTCTTCATCTCAGCCGGATCGACGTCACCGCTCTTACGACGGGCAACACCGTGGGTAGAGATACGGATGTCCTGCACGATACCGACTGTACCGGATGGCACGCGGAGTGAGGTATCCTTAACGTCAGCAGCCTTCTCACCGAAGATCGCACGAAGGAGGCGCTCTTCTGGAGCAAGCTCAGTTTCGGACTTAGGAGTGATCTTACCGACAAGGATGTCGCCAGGCTTCACCTCAGCACCGATACGTACGATACCATCGTGGTCGAGGTTCTTAAGAGCCTCTTCACCAACGTTCGGAATATCGCGAGTGATTTCTTCTGGTCCGAGCTTGGTGTCACGAGCAGCACACTCGTATTCAGAGATGTGGATGGAAGTGTAAACGTCTTCCTTAACCACACGCTCAGAGATCACGATAGCATCCTCGAAGTTATAACCGTTCCATGGCATGAACGCTACGAGAACGTTACGGCCAAGAGCGAGCTCACCACCTTCGGTGTTTGGACCATCAGCGAGGACAGAACCAATCTTCACCTTGTCGCCACGCTTGACGATAGGCTTCTGGTTCATGCAGGTGCCCGCGTTGGAGCGCATGAACTTACGAAGTGGGTAAACATAGATGCCCTTCTCGAGGTCACTCTTTACACAGAAGTTGTCAGAGAGGAATGCCTCATCAGGTACTGGAAGCTCACCATCCTTGGATACGATGATCACCTCACCAGTGGAGGCTGCCACGATGCCTTCAGACTCGGAAACGACCACTGCGCGGGAGTCCTGAGCGGACTTGGCCTCAAGACCTGTACCTACGAACGGAGCCTCGGAAACGAGGAGAGGTACACCCTGGCGTTGCATGTTTGATCCCATCAGAGCGCGGTTCGCATCATCGTGCTCGAGGAATGGAATCAGACCAGCAGCTACAGATACGAGCTGCTTAGGAGAAACGTCCATGTAGTCGACAGTCGCTGGATCCACCTCGATGAACTCACCACCACGCTCACGGGCAGTAACACGCTCATTGAGGAAGTTTCCACCCTTGTCGATTGGGTTGTTCGCCTGGGCGATCAGGAAGTTTTCTTCTTGGTCAGCAGTAATGTACTCGATCTCATTAGTCACCTTGGAGTTCACCACCTTGCGGTATGGTGTCTCGATGAAACCAAACTCGTTGATACGAGCATAAGTACACATGGAGTTGATCAGACCAATGTTTGGACCTTCAGGAGTCTCAATCGGGCAGATACGGCCATAGTGAGATGGGTGAACGTCTCGCACCTCGAAGCCGGCACGGTCACGGTTCAAACCACCTGGACCAAGAGCGGACAGACGGCGCTTGTGAGTAAGCTCGGCAAGCGGGTTAGTCTGGTCCATGAACTGGGAGAGCTGAGAACGGCCGAAGAAGTCACGCACAACGGCGGAGAGAGCCTTCGGGTTGATCAGCTTCTGTGGAGTCATACCCTCGATGTTTACATCGAAAAGGGTCATACGCTCCTTAACAAGACGCTCAGTACGGGCAAGACCGACACGGCACTGGTTGGCGAGAAGTTCACCAACAGCACGCACGCGGCGTGAACCAAGGTGGTCGATGTCATCAAGAACACCGTCACCCTTCTTCAGTTTGAGAAGGTACTTGGTAGCGTGGAGGAAGTCTTCACCCACCATGGTACGCTCACCACCGTCGACTTTGATGCCGAGCTTCTGGTTGATCTTGTAACGGCCAACGCGAGTCAGGTCGTACTTCTTGGCGTCGAAGAAGAGACGCTTGAGAAGTGCACGTGCGTTTGCGGCTGTCGGAGGATCTCCTGGGCGGAGCTTCTTGTAGATATCTTTGAGAGCAGACTCTTCGTCGTGAGAAGGATCTTTCTTCAGTGTCTTGAGAAGGATCTCATCCTGACGAGAATCAACTACGTCGAGTGACTTGTAGCCAAGAGCGATGAGCTGGCGCACAACACCGATGGTGAGTGGCTCATACTGCTTGGCAACAACAACCTCACCGTCGAGGACGTCTTCGAATGGAACTTTGGAGGAAAGCTCCTCCTCATCCATGCTGTCCTTGAGCTTAAGGGTTTCAATGTCGTAGAAATTGGAAACGAGATCGCGGTTGCTTGGGTAACCAAGGGCACGGAGGAAAGTAGTCGCAAGGAACTTTCTTCTGCGGCGACGGCGATCAAGATAGACGTAAAGCAGGTCGTTGGTATCGAACTGAGTTTCGAGCCAGGAGCCACGGTCAGGAATGATGCGGAAGCTGAATAGTTCCTTACCATTGAGGTGGAGTGACTTCTCGAAGCAGATACCAGGGGAACGGTGAAGCTGAGAAACGATTACACGCTCAGCACCGTTGATTACGAAAGTACCACGGCGGGTCATCATAGGAAGTTCACCCATGTATACACGCTCCTTCTTGGTACCAGTCTCATCCTTCAGCTTGAAAGTGACGTAGAGAGCAGCACTGAAGCTCTCTCCGGTCTGGAGGGATTCCAAAGCAGTCGCCTTGGGGTCTTCAATGTCGTAGGAAATGAAGTCGAGCTCAATTGTCTCGTCATAGCTTTTGATGGGGAAAACTTCCATCAGTACGGCTTGCAAGCCGGTCTCAATGCGCTGGCTAGCAGGCACATCTTTCTGAAGGAAATCTTCATAGGACTTGGATTGAACTTCAATGAGGTTTGGTGGTTCAATCACTTCCTCAATAGTTCCGAAGTAGCGTCTTTCGGCCATGGTAGAATTCTTATGTTTATTAGGCGGTTAAACCCGATGCCGTTGCCGGCCCGGGCGAGCTTGGTTAGGATCCTGTTATTTTCTAATCAGACCTTGGGTATGGCGTCCCTTACCCTGAGGTTTGATCAGACCCCAAACTTCCGAATTTCTCCGAAAATCTGGGATCTAATCGATGAGGCGCAAAAAGGTGACCCCGCATTTTCGCGGAGCCACCTCTTCAGAAAGGTTTCGAAATTACTTGATTTCGACCTTGGCGCCGGCTTCTTCGAGAGCCGTCTTGGCAGCGTCTGCAGCGTCTTTGTCAACACCTTCAACGAGGGCAACTGGAGCGCTTTCAACGAGCTTCTTAGCTTCAGCAAGACCGAGACCGCTAACTACGCCGCGGACAGCCTTAATGACAGCAATCTTGTTGCCACCTGCTTCAGCGAGGACAACGTCGAATTCAGTCTTCTCTTCAGCAGCGTCACCGCCACCAGCAGCAGGACCAGCAACTGCAACAGCAGCAGCAGCGGATACACCCCACTCTTCTTCAAGGTTCTTAACGAGTTCAGCAGCTTCGATGATTGTAAGCTTACCAAGTTCTTCAGCAATTTTTGCTAGATCAGCCATTTTATTATATGTTGTTTTGTAGGTTTCGTCGCGCCCGGAGCATCCGGGACATTTCAGTTCTTCAGACCGAAGGCCCGACGAGGAACCAAGGTTGGTTATCAGGCCGCAGAAGTTACCCTAAGCGGCCATCTGTTCAGATTGTTTATTCGGCAGCAGCTTCTTCTGCTGGAGCGGAAACACCTTCTCCGCCGTCTTTCTTGATTTTCTCGTTGAGTACACGAGCGATCTGTGTCGCTGGCTCCTTGATAACTCCGAGGAGTTGAGCGAGGAGAACTTCGCGAGACGGAAGGTCTGCAAGTGTCTTCAGTTTCGTTACGTCGAGGACTTCACCGTCGAGGATACCGCACTTGAATACGTCATCCTTGCCAGCATCCTTGGCGAACTCCTTAACAGAACGGGCTGCGGCGCAAACATCGCTCTCACCAGTGATGAAAGCTGTTTGACCGACGAGCTCGGAGCTGATGTCAGGAAGTCCAGCACTGTTGAGTGCTGCACGCATGTAGGTATTTTTGGCAACGTGGCACTCAGAACCACCTTCGCGGAGCTTGTCGCGGAGTGTAGCAAACTGAGGCACTGTGGTACCAGCATAGTCGACAACGATGACGAAAGGAGATGCGTTTACACGCTCGAAAAGTTCGTCGATGATGATCTTTTTATCAGGATTCATGAGTCGTTCCTTTCTTTAAAATTATGCGTTAGCGCCGTATACAGTTGAATCAAGCTTAACGCCTGGGCTCATGGAAGCTGCAATAGTAGCACTCTTGATGTAGTTTCCTTTAGCAGAAGCTGGCTTGGCTTTCACCACGCTCTCAACAAGAGCCTTGGCGTTTTCGATGATCTTTGTCTCATCGAAGGAAGCTTTACCGATAGCAGCGGATACGTTACCGCTCTTGTCTACCTTGTAGTCGATACGACCTGCCTTAACAGCTTGAACAGCTTTGGCGGTGTCGTCTGTTACAGTGCCAGTCTTAGGGTTCGGCATGAGACCGCGTGGACCGAGTACACGAGCGATCTTACGAACTTCAGCCATTGCGTCTGGAGTAGCAATTGCTGCGTCGAAATCGGTGAATCCGCCCTGAACTTCCTTGATGAGGTCAGCAAGACCTACTTTGTCAGCACCAGCAGCTTCAGCAGCCTTAGCTGCATCACCAGTCGCGAATACGACTACCTTAACATCCTTACCTGTACCGTGCGGGAGAGCTACAGAACCACGCACCATCTGATCACTCTTACGTGGGTCTACCCCAAGAGCGAAAGAAAGTGTGACGGTTGGGTCAAACTTGATGCCAGGAAACTTCTTGATAGTTCCGACAGCCTCTTCGATGCCGTAAGCCTTGGTGCGATCCACCAGCTCAGCGGCTTTCTGATAACGTTTACTACGTTTAGCCATTGTATTAGTTAGTTTTGCAGTGCATACGGGCCACTTCTACACCCTCCTGCGTTAATATTTCCTCTGCGTTTTTATACAGAGGCGGGAAAGGGGACTCGCTTATGGAGCCCCCTTTGTCAAGCACATTCCGTGCTAAAATGTTAAAATCTTCAAGGTCGATCAACCCAAAGGAATTACATCCCTTCGACGTTGAGACCCATCTGACGTGCTGTACCAGCGATGATCTTGGCAGCTGCCTCAGGATCGTTCGCGTTAAGGTCAGGCATCTTCTGGTTCACAACTTCCATGATCTGATCTTTGGTGATAGTAGCCACTTTCTTCTTGTTTGGCTCACCGGAACCAGAAGCAATCTTAGCAACCTTCTTAAGAAGAACTGCCGCTGGTGGCTGCTTGGTGATGAAGGTGAAAGAAGCATCTTTGTAGACGGTGATTACTGTAGGAAGAAGATCGCCTGCCTGCTTCTGAGTCGCGGCATTGAAGTCCTTACAGAACTGCATGATGTTCACACCAGCCTGACCAAGTGCAGGACCAACCGGTGGAGACGGGTTTGCCTGTCCAGCTTGGATCTGGAGCTTGAGAACTTGTTTGATTTCCTTAGCCATGGTTTGCTATAGGTTAGTTTGTTAATTTGTGCGATGTGTTTGGCAGACAGGGACCCCCCCTGCTCTGCTGGAGATGCAGGACTTACTCGCCTTGTTCGACCTGCCAAAATTCGAGTTCAACCGGAGTTGCGCGACCGAAGATCGTTACAGAGACGCGCAACTTGCCGCGCTCAGCATCAATCTCCTCTACCACGCCATTCTGGCTCTGGAATGGACCGTCAGCAACCAATACAGTGTCACCAACTTCGAAAGCTACAGCTGGGCGGACATTTTCCTCGCGCTCACGGATCTGAGCAAGCATGCCATCAACTTCACGCTGACGCATTGGAATCGGTCTGTCCTTGGTACCAGCAAACCCAATCACACCATCCATCTCCTTGATGAAGTACCAGGTATCTTCGACGAGACGATTGTCTTCAGTCAGAAGATCCATGTTTACAATGATGTAGCCCGGGTAAAACTTACGCTTAGTTTCTGTCTTCTTACCACGGCGCACCTCTGAAACCATTTCGGTAGGAACAAGAACCTCAAAGATCTTGTTGCCCATCTCCTCGGCCTCAACCTGGCGCAGAATGCGATCACGTACACGCTGTTCCTGACCGGAAAGGACGTGAACTACATACCACTGGTTTTTTGCTGGAGGAATGGTTGGCATCGGTATTGGAAAATATTTGAAAATTACGGGTCAACTGTCGCACAGCGTCAGCCACCCTGAGGAATTTAACCCGCGAAGAACTTTGAGATCAACTGGATTGCATTCATGAGAAGCACGTCGGACACAGCAACAAACCCGGCTAGGAGCGTAATTGCAATGAGAACCACCACAGTAGAATCTACAAGCTCCTTGTATTTCTTGAAACCACGCGCCTTTGGATCTGGATCCCACGGCCAGGTAGCTTTGCGAAGCTCACTTTTAACTTCGCCGATGAATGTTGTGATTTTCTCGAACATGCTTTGTTTAGAAAAGTGAAAGGTGGCAGGGGCACAGAGACTCGAACTCTGAACCAACGGTTTTGGAGACCGCTACTCTACCAATTGAGCTATACCCCTTTATCTTTCGAAATTTGAAAATTTTAAGGCGATTGAGGGGCACTTCTGACATTGATTCATCAGAAGCACCCCCAATAAATCCAGCTTTCAGCGATATACACTGAAACCCAGCGCGTTAAAATTAATTAGTCGAGGATGTCGGCAACACGGCCAGCACCTACTGTACGACCACCTTCACGGATCGCGAAGCGCATACGCTTCTCCATAGCGATCTTGGTGATGAGCTCAACTTCCATTTCAACGTTGTCACCAGGCATAACCATTTCAACTCCGTCTGGAAGCTTGATGGAACCTGTAACGTCTGTGGTACGGAAGTAGAACTGTGGACGGTAGTTGGAGAAGAATGGTGTGTGACGACCACCTTCTTCCTTGGAGAGACAGTAGATCTCAGCCTTGAACTTGGCGTGAGGAGTAACGGTACCTGGCTTAACAATAACCTGGCCACGCTCTACGTCTTCCTTCTTAAGACCACGAACAAGGAGACCTACGTTCTCACCTGCACGACCTTCGTCGAGAAGCTTACGGAACATCTCGATGTCAGTGATTGTGGTCTTCTGTGTGTCACGAATACCAACGATTTCAACCTCTTCCATCTTCTTGATGATACCACGCTCGATACGGCCTGTAAGAACAGTACCACGACCGGAGATAGAGAAGACGTCCTCAACTGGCATGAGGAACGGCTGATCGATTGGACGCTCTGGCTCTGGGACGTACTCGTCAACAGCTGCCATGAGCTTGAGAATGTTTTCTTTGTGAGTTGCGTCACCCTGAAGAGCAAGGAGAGCAGAACCCATAACTACTGGGATGTCATCACCAGGGAACTCATACTGGGAGAGGAGTTCACGGATTTCCATCTCAACGAGCTCAAGAAGCTCTTCGTCATCAACCTGGTCAACCTTGTTAAGGAAAACTACGATTGCTGGAACACCTACCTGACGAGCAAGAAGGATGTGCTCACGAGTCTGTGGCATAGGACCATCAGCAGCGGAGCAAACAAGGATAGCACCGTCCATCTGGGCAGCACCAGTAATCATGTTCTTCACGTAGTCAGCGTGACCTGGGCAGTCAACGTGAGCGTAGTGACGCTTCTCTGTTTCGTACTCAACGTGAGCTGTGGAGATTGTGATACCACGCTCGCGCTCCTCTGGAGCACCGTCGATTTCGTCGTATGCCTTAGCTACTGCACCACCGGTCTCAGCGAGAGTGTTGGTGATAGCTGCGGTAAGAGTAGTCTTGCCGTGGTCAACGTGGCCGATTGTACCGACGTTAACGTGTGGCTTGTTTCTTTCGAATGCTTCTTTAGCCATTGTTTTAATTTAGTTGCGCTTTTATTGGGTCTTGCTGGATGCAAGATGGAAATCGGAGATGGAGCTCTTGAGCAGATTTGAACTGCCGACCTCGTCCTTACCAAGGACGCGCTCTACCACTGAGCTACAAGAGCATTTATCCACCGAATGGAAACCTTTGATAGATTCTGGAAACCCTCACTTGCCACTTCTTTTCAGAAGATCCAAGCCAGCGCTTCCGAGGTAGTGAACCTAGGAAAGGCGGGGCGGAAACTAGCAAAGGCGGCCCCACTGTCAAAAAAAAATTGACCCTCGGCTGCATTTTTTATTGAGCACGCCTCCCGACCGACTCTCAACCGAACCACAAATCACGCTATATCAACAGATTACAAACCAATTACAACATTTCAAAAATATTGCCCTGATTTGGCAATTAATAAGCATGTCTAAGCAAAAAGCGGCGCCCTTGCAGGAACGCCGCTCTTATCGAGATCTAAATGCCCTAAAACTAGCGTACTTCCACGCCAGTTTGTGCCCAAATCCACTTTTTAATCTTACCGTCCAAAATCAAGGCCTTCACCTCATGCTTCTGCTCCCCAAAGATCGTATCGGCATTGTAGATTATCAGACCTACCTGATATTCCTGCCCGTCGATCTCCTCCTCACCCTCTAGCTTCCAGCCAAGCACCTTGTCGGCAGTAAACTCTTTGATTGCGCCAGCAGCGATACTGCTCTTCATCAGATCAATGACTGCAGCCTCACTCAGTTGCGCAGCTTTCGGCTCAGGCTGAGGCTCAGGCTTGGGTTCCGGCATAGGCTCGGGCACTACAGCTTCATTCGCTTCATTCTCTTGAGCGGCAAGCCTCGCCTTCTCTTCAGCCTCATTACGTCGCTTCACCTCCAGAATCGGCTTAATCAGCGCCTTGAAGTTGGTGTCATCGATCGGGATTTTAGCATTCACGCTGACCATTTTCGGCTTAAAGATCAAACTATCGCCCTGCAGCCTTACCGGCTCAACCATGGCTCCCTTCTTGAGCACCATAGGCTCCTCCATCCCAGGGATCTGTAGCTTTACAGGAACCAACAACTGAACTTCATCAGGAAAGTCCTCTGGGGTCACCCCCGTCAAATCGACTTCCACTACAGGAGCGGGCTCTAGTTCCTTAACAACCTCCTCGTCCTCGCTCGGTTTTTCAGCCTTCGCCACCAAACCGGCATTCTCCATAATCGGTAAAGCCATCGGATAAAGTACGTACCCGGCTCCCACCAAAACTAACAGCAATAGTATGGAACTACTCTTCATTGCTTAAAATCCTTAACAAGCGATCCCCAGCTGACCAGCTCTTTCTGCGCAATAATCATTGATATTTTTCACGGTAACCATTGACCAATTCTCTCGTATTACACCATCTTCTCACCATGGCCGACACCACTAAACGCCTTTTCCTGCTAGACGGCATGGCTCTCGTCTACCGCGCGCATTTCGCCCTGATCCGCAATCCTATCTATAACAGCAAGGGCATGAATACCTCAGCCGTGTTCGGTTTCATGAATACTCTGCTGGATATTCTCGACAACCATTCCCCTACCCACCTAGGTGTCGCCTTCGATACGAAAGAGCCCACACCCCGCCATGAGATTTTCCCGGAGTACAAGGCCCAGCGCGATGCCATGCCCGAGGATCTGGCAAAGGCCATCCCTGAAGTCAAACGCCTCCTTAAGGCCTTCCACATCCCTGTCATCGAGCTTCCCGGCTACGAAGCAGATGACATCATAGGCACCCTAGCCCACCAAGCTGATGCCACAGGCGAGTACCAGACTTTCATGGTGACCCCCGATAAGGATTTCGCCCAGCTCGTCACCCCCACCACTACCATGTGGAAGCCAGGCCGCAAGGGGTCTGAGGTGGAACTCATGGATGTCCCAGCCATTCTCTCCAAGTGGGAAATCGAGGACACTTCTCAGGTGATCGATATCCTGGCTCTCTGGGGAGACGCATCGGACAACATCCCCGGAGTCCCCGGCATCGGTGAAAAAACCGCCAAGAAGCTCATCAAGCAGTTCGGCTCCGTGGAAAAACTGCTGGAATCCACCGACCAGCTCAAAGGCAAGCAGAAGGAAAACGTCGAGAACAATAAGGAACAGGCCCTGCTCTCGAAAAAACTCGTCACCATCATGGTAGACGCCCCAGTAAGCACCACTTTCAAAGATCTTGTCCTCGACCAGCGCGATGATGAAGCTGTGAAATCCCTCTTCACAGAGCTTGAGTTCAACGCCCTTGGCAAACGCCTCTACGGCAATGACTTTACAGCAGGGCGCGGCCACAGCACCACCGCCAGCGCTGAGCAACCAGAACTCGTCCAGGCCGAACTCAAGACCCTTGCCGATTTCAAAACCAACTACGCCCTGGTCAATTCGGCAGCTGAACTGGACAAACTCGTCAAGCAACTCGAGAAACAGGACCTCTTCTGTTTCGACCTGGAGACCACCGCACTCAATCCGCGCACCGCAGACCTCCTGGGGGTGGCCCTCAGCTGGAAAGCCAGGGAAGCCTACTTCGTCATCCCCGGCAAGGATCTCTCACCATCAGCCATGCTGGAAAAATTAAAACCAGCCCTGACCTCCAAGGCCACCAAGATCGGCCACAACCTGAAGTTCGATCTATCCGTCCTGCTGGCAAAAGGCCTGCAAGCAACAGGCCCATTCTTTGACACCATGCTTGCCCACTCACTAGTGGATCCCGAGCAACGCCACAACATGGATTACCTCGCTGAGTCCATGCTAGGCTACACCACGATCAAACTGGCCGATGTCGCAGCGGAAAACGAAGCGGAAGCCTCCACCCAGTCAGACGACCTCTTTTCCTTCGCCGAGAAGAAAAAGACCACAAAGAAGGATTACGTGGACATGAGCGCCATCCGCGCCGAGTCCCTCAAGGATTACGCCTGTGAGGATGCCGACATCACCTTCCAGCTGGCAGAGATCCTGGCCGAGCAGCTTGACACCTCCGGCCAGTCAGACGTCTTCTACGATATCGAGTCACCCCTTCTCCCAGTTCTTGTCCGCATCGAACACGAGGGGATCTGTGTTAACCGTGACTCCCTCACCGAAATTGGCCACACCCTCGCCAAGCGCATCGAGAACCTCACCAAGAGCATCTACGAACAAGCCGGCAAGGAGTTCAACTTGAACTCGCCAAAGCAGCTCGGAGAGATCCTCTTCGGCGAGATGCAACTCGTTGAAAAACCGAAGAAGACCAAGACCGGTCAATTCAAGACAGACGAATCCACCCTTTCCCTTCTCGCCCCCAAGCACGAGATCGTGGCGAACATCCTTGAATACCGCGAGGCATCCAAACTCAAGTCCACATACGTGGATGCCCTGCCAGAGCACATTTGCCCGTCAGATGGGCGCATTCACACCCATTTACATCAGCTTCTCACCGCAACAGGGCGCCTCGCCTCCTCTGACCCCAACCTGCAAAACATCCCGGTACGCTCCGAGGCCGGACGCGAGATCCGCAAAGCCTTTGTCCCTCGCGGAGAGGAATTCACCCTCTTTGCCTGTGACTACTCCCAGGTGGAACTTCGCGTGATGGCTGCCATTTCAGGAGACCAAGCGATGATCGACGCCTTCCAGCACGATCACGACATCCATACCGCCACAGCAGCCAGAGTCTACGGAGTCGGCATGGATGAAGTGACCCGCGACATGCGCTCCACAGCCAAGATGGTGAACTTCGGCATCATTTATGGTATTTCCGCCTTCGGACTCTCCCAGCGTCTGGGCATTCCACGTGGTGAAGCCGCCGAAATCATCGACACCTATTTCGAGCAATACCCTGCTATCAAGGAGTTCATGGACAAGACTATCGAGCAGGCGGAAAAGGACGGCTACGTCACCACCCTCTCCGGCCGCAAGCGCGTGCTACGTGACATCAACTCCCGCAATGCCTCTATCCGCAAGAATGCAGGCCGCGCAGCAATCAACACCCCGATCCAGGGCACCGCGGCAGACATGATCAAGCTTGCCATGATCAAGGTGGACGACCTCCTCAGAAAAGGCGGCTACCACAGCAAGATGATCCTCCAGGTACACGACGAACTCCTCTTTGACCTTCATCTCGAGGAAAAGGACGAACTCATCCCTAAAATTGTGGAAGCCATGCAGACCGCTCTCCCACTCCCACACGACGTCCCCGCCAAAGCCGATACCGGCATGGGCGGCAATTGGCTCCAAGCTCACTAATCCATGGCCGACGCCCTCCAGCAACGTATCGACTTCATCAAGGCCATCGACGCCCTCAAGGAAGTACAGCGCAAGACCTACCTGCTCACGGAATCCCGTTTCGAGAATTCTGCCGAGCATTCCTGGGCTGTAGCCACGATGGCCCTGACCTTCGCCAGCTACGCCCCAGAAGACACAAACATCAACCGCGTAATCTACATGTTGCTGCTCCATGACATCGTGGAGGTCGATGCCGGGGATGCGCTTTTGTATGACGATGCCGCTCGTGCCGCCAAAGCCATCCAGGAAAAGGAAGCCGCTACTCGCCTATTCGGCCTGCTCCCCGAGGAGCAAGGCCGAGAGTTTCGCGCTATCTGGGATGAATTTGAAGCCGAGGAAAGCCAGGAAGCCCAATTTGCCGCTGCACTAGACCGCTTCATCCCCATGCTCCACAATCTGGAGACCGAAGGACGCGCTTGGCGTGAGAACCACGTTTCTTACCAGCAGGTCATCGATAAGAACCAAAAAATCGAGAAAGCTTCCCCCGAACTCTGGGAATACATGCACACGCGCATCAAAGTCGCCGTCAATCGGGGCTGGCTCGCCCCCTGAAGACTCTGCTAGTATAAACATTGCAATGCTCAGCTCACTCATCAAGAACCGCCCACTCTGCATTGCACTCACTGTAGGCTCCCTACTCTACTCCACTCTCTTTTTAGCCGGCATCTGTATCTACGAATGCCCGGTCCCCATTCTGTTTGATGCACGCTGTCCAGGCTGCGGCCTGAGTCGATCTATCGTGGCCCTACTTCACGGAGACATCCTCTCATCTCTGCGGTGGCATGCATTTACGATTCCCGTACTCCTCATCTTTTTCGTGATCGGCATCGCCTGCATCCTCCCTCAGTCAGGAATCAAACATCTATCATCATTCATAGAAAGAAGCGAAAAGCTCACCAAATGGCCTTACTGCCTGCTAATCTTGCTAACAGCTTATTCCTTGACCAGAGTCGCACTAACATTTTAATATCTGACACTTACAAAACCAAACCCCTATCTTATCAGATGACTATTCTCTACTGGGCTGCTGCAGCCGTCGCCTTTGTTTTCTGGATCATGGTATTGATTCAGATGTTTAAAGATGAAAAAATCCTCCTTGGAATCCTAAGTATATTCTGCGGGATTGTCGCCTTCATCTGGGGATGGATGAATGTCGCAAAAGTGGGCCAGAAACTGATGCTTATCTGGACCATCGCAGTGGTTATCAGTGTCGCTTTAGGGTCAACCGTGATGAGCTCCTTCAGATAGCATTCCGACATCTGGCAAAGGTGGAATTCTATGCTACTATGATCCCTATGATGAAAAAGTCGTTCTTCGCACTGATACTCCTCTGTGGCCTGTCCGCTCTCTTACTCCCCCAAAGCGCCAAGGCTGAGGGATCACCTGGCAAAATCCTTATGGTGGTCACCAACCATGCCAAGATGCCCAATGGTAAAGCCACAGGCTTCTGGCTGGCTGAAGTCACCCATCCTTGGGCCCGCTTCACCAAGATGGGATTCGGAGTGGACTTTGCCAGCCCCAAGGGAGGCCTTGCCCCGATTGACCCCCGGAGCAAGGACATGAAGGATGCAGACAACAAGCTGTTTATGGAGACCGAGGGCACCCAGGAAGCCCTCAAGAATACGCAGAAGCTCTCTGAGGTAGACCCCAAGGAGTATCGCGCCATCTTTTTTGCTGGTGGACACGGCACCATGTGGGATTTCCCGGATGCTCCTGGCCTTTCTAAAATCTCCGCCGCCATTTATGAGAATGATGGAGTCGTAGCTGCTGTCTGTCACGGCCCTGCTGCCTTGGTAAACCTGAAACTCTCCGACGGCTCTCTCCTGATCAAAGGCAAGAAAGTCACCGGCTTCACCAATGAGGAGGAAGAAGCTGTCGGCCTGACAAAAGAGGTCCCTTTCCTGCTCGAGGACAAACTCAAGGAACAAGGAGCCACCTTCGATGGCGCCGAGAAGTTCAAAGTGAAGGTCATCACCTCAGAACGTCTCGTCACCGGCCAGAACCCGGCCTCTGCCGGCCCCACTGCTGACGCCGTACTCAAGCTCCTGGCGAATCTTCCCCTCAAGAACTAGGCGAACAAAAGGCCAAGGGTTTAGACGATTTTGCAACTACCGCCACGGGAATAGCCACCTTATGTTGCTATTCCCATGAAAACTAAACTCATAACCATGATCGGTGGTTGCTGCATGCTCTCTTCCGCAGTAGCCCAAACCTTAACACTCGACAGCTCGTCCTACACGGAAGGACAGAGTATCACCGCTTCCTGGACCAATGGCCCTGGAGACGGTCAGGACTGGGTAGGCGTCTACCCTTCAGGTGTCACCCCCGGTAATCAGGCAGCCAGTGAGTGGCTCTACATTGGCGGCTCCCAGACCTCGAAGAACAAAGGCCCCAAGAACGGCTCCGTAACTTTTAACAACCCGAGCCTCACCTCCGGCACTTACAGCGCCTACTACCTGAGTAACGACACCTACACCGTCCTCTCAGGCCCCATCAACTTCTCGGTCACCCAAGGAGGAGGACAGGGTAATGATCCAGCCATCACCACCAGTAAGGCCAGCTACGCCTATGGTGAAACGATCACCGTCAATTTCAGCAATGGCCCGGGTAACACCAATGATTGGATTGGTCTCTACAATCCAGGTGTCACTCCAGCCCAAGGCAGCCCCTCCCTCACCTGGAAATATACCGGCGGAGCCACCAGCGGATCGGTAGATTTTCCCAATCCCGGACTCCAGCCAGGAAACTACGTGGCCTACTTCTTGGAAAACGACGGCTACAACGTCCTCGACGGACCACTTTCCTTCAGCGTCACAGGAGGAGCAGGACCAGCTCAGCCCGAATGGGTCATGTCCCCTTTCCGCAGGATTCACGGTATTGCAGGTACTGCTTATAGTGGAAAAATTGGCAGCTACGCCTCCGACCCTGACCCGGGAGACACCCTCAGCTACAGTAAAGTCAATGGACCAGCCTGGCTCAGCATCCAGGCAGACGGCTCTATCTCCGGCACCCCCACAACCAACGATATCGGCTTGAACGCATTCACCGTCCGAGCAACGGACTTGGGAGGAAACACCTCAGACGCTACGATGAACATCATCATCTATGCAGCGGGATCAGAATCCGTTTCCACCCTCAAGGTCATGAGCTTTAATATGTGGCACGGACTCGGCCAAATCAATAATGGTCACCGCAAAGGCCTCGAAGCCATTATTTTGGCAGATGCTGACATCATCGGCACCCAGGAAACCGTGGACAACGTCAGCGGCTCAAACGTTAACCAAGCCCAGAAAATCGCCACCGATTTGGGATGGCACTATTATTCAGGCTATCCTGGAATCATCAGCCGCTATCCAATCACTGAACAGTCCATCGTAGGATCAGCCACCCGCGCAAAGATCAAGCTCACCAGCAGCCCGCTTAAGGAAGCTATCCTCTACAACTGCCACCTCGACTACCTCTACTACGGCCCTTACGAAGCCCATAAACAAGGCTCAACCGCTCAAAAGGTACTTGTCGAAGAGAAAAAGTCTCAGCGTGACGAACAGATCGCAGCCATCATCAGCGGCATGACATCTGATATCAACAATGCGGAAAACATCCCTGTATTGCTGACCGGTGACTTCAATGCCCCTTCCCATCTCGACTGGACGGAAGATACCGCTCCTTTCCACGGAGGAGTCGGCTATGTGGCCTGGCCTACCAGCCTCGCTTGTACTGACGCGGGCCTACTGGACTCTTTCCGCGAGGTGAATCCTGACCCAGTGCTAAAGCCCAGCAACACCTGGTCACCCCTTTTCCTTGGCGACGCCCAGGACCGCATCGACTTCATCTATTACAAAGGCAGCAGCCTCACCCCTACATCATCTGGCATGTTTCACACTGCAATCGAAGAAACCCTGGGAGCCTGGGGCAGTAGCATCACCCCAGCTCTAAACAACACCTGGCCATCAGACCACGGTGCTGTACTCACAACATTTACGGTACAACCGTAATACACTCACTCTGCTCACGCACAAAAAAAAGCGGCCAAGGATCACTCCCTTGGCCGCTTTCATTTCTTTTAAATTCGCAATGCTCCCCAAACTGCAAGCTCTTCACCACTTTTGCTAGATAGAATAAGTTATCCCCGGACCGTAACCTCCTTACTCATGAAAACTGCTCTCATTCTACTCATCACAAGCTGCCTCGCACCATTCCCGGCAATGGCGCAAGCACAAACAATTAACGGGATCCATGCAAACACCCCTCCGACATGGGTCAGCCCAAGCTTCCGCCGGGTACACGGAGTCGCCAATACCGCCTACTCGGGAAAAGTAAGTGCCTACGCCACAGACTTAGATAAAAACGACTCACTCAGTTTTAGCAAAGTCGACGGCCCCTCATGGCTCACAGTGGCTACCAATGGAGAGATCAGCGGAACACCGACTGAAAAGGACAGCGGAATCAACAGCTTCACCATCCGGGCCACCGACCTCAAGGGCAGCTCGGCTGACGCGACATTGAAGATCCCAGTTCACCGCCTTGCCTCAGAAAAAGTCACGGAGCTCAAAATCATGAGCTTTAACATGTGGCGGGGCCTCGGCTGGATCAACGATGGCTACCGGAAAGGCCTCAATGCCATTATTCTCTCTGATGCGGATGTGATTGGGATCCAGGAAGGCAAAAATACAGTCTCCTCAGGTGAGTACATCCTTCCTCAGCTCGCAAGGGATCTGGGCTGGCATTACACTCCTGAGGGTTATTGGGGCAGCGGCATCATCAGCCGTTACCCCATCACGGAGACCTTCAAAGCCGGCATCGCCACAGGGGCTAGGATCCAACTCACCAACTCTCCAACGAACCAGATTATCCTCTTCAATTGCCACCTACACTCTGCTCACCCCGGAGCTCATGAGGCGCAAAAAGCAGGATCAACTGTGGAAAAAGTCCTCAAAGTAGAATTACGTTCTCAGCGCCACGGTGAGATCACGACCATACTCAAGGGCATGGATAAACACCTGACCCAAGCAGATAAAACCCCAGTCCTCTTAGTCGGAGACTTCAATGCGCCATCTCACCTTGACTGGAATGAAGAAACCGCGCCCCAACACGGTGGCATCGGGAAAATCGCCTGGCCAGTGAGCACCGCCTGCATCAACGCCAAGCTCAAGGATTCCTTCCGCATGATCCACCCTGATCCAAAGGCCAAACCCGGCAACACCTGGTCACCTCTTTATCTCAAAGACCCTCAGGATAGGATTGATCACATCTACTACAGAGGAAGCAGCCTGAAACCTCTCGTTTCACAGGTGTTCCATACAAAGATCGAAACAACACTAGGCATATGGAAACACGACGTCGCCTCTAACATCGCATCAGCCCTCAATAACACCTGGCCATCTGACCACGCCGCCGTGATCACCACTTTCTCCCTCAACTAGGAAACACCTCCCTATGGGCACAAAAAAGCGGCCAAGGCTTATTCCTTGGCCGCTTTCTATAAGAAAAAATTACTTGGCCAGCTTGTCGCGCAGCTGCTCCTGGAAGGTGATCATATCCTCCTCATCCGGCTTGTATCCCGGAGTATCTGCATCCAGAGACAAGCGCCCCATCTGATCGATAGCCCAGAGAGCCTTCTCTCCATCGCTAAAGGTGACACGGCCGCTCACAAGGGCACCAGGTCTCACCAGCTCATCCACGGTGGTCTCCACCATTCCTGTAGCTACTTTAAGCTCTTCCTCAGGCGCACTCTCCACTGGGGCTTCCTCCTTCTTCAGCTCGATACCCAAATCTAGAATCAGGAATCGTGTATCCATGTAGGTGATCTGGATACCCAGCTCTTCAGCCATCCGCTTTTGAATGTCTGCCATCTGGGCACCATCGTCCGCCCATTGATGGATCTGCTGCTTCTGCTCGTCTGTTAGTTGGGATACGCTAAACATAATCTCTGCCCACTTCTACTAAGCTGCCTTGTTGATTGGAAGCACCAATCAGGAAATCTCCCGCACTATTCCGCATCTCCATTTTCCAGTTGATCCACAGAATACTTAGCCACCTTGTCCACAGCATCATTGGCCCCATACACCATGATCTCATCCCCCACATGAAGCGTGCAGCCTTTGTCTGGTGCTCCGGTGAACGAACCGTCCTGCCTGCGTATATTCAGGATCACCACGCCAACGTCTGAGGGACGAGACTCCCCCAGTTTCTTCTCACTCCAAGGATGCCCTTCTTCAAGTTTCACTTCCGAGATACAAAAACCTTCCTCCACCCTCAGCAAGGTATCGTAATCCATGGCTCGAACTACGCCAGCCGACTTCAGGCCGATCTTCATGATATGGTCCAAGGGCTTTTTCACCCAGCGCATATTCAAAAGTACAGAGATAATCACGATTCCCACCGCGAGCATTACCAGCCCCTCCCACAGATCCACGTCCAACTTCTCTCCACCCTGCACGAGAGTCACGATCAAAGTCGCCATAGCCGAAGTCAGACCAATATTTCCTGCAATAATCAAATGAAGGACGATTCTTCGGCGAACCGAGCTTTTCATGATCATCTCCGCCTCGGCCGTGGTGAAACCCACTCCAAAAAAAGCAGAGGACGCCTGGAATTTTGCCGCATGCTCACTCATTCCAGTAAGGACCAAGGCATTGGTCCCCAGTCTTACAACCAAAAGGGAAATCAGAACAATGACCAGTAGCGCTAGCAAGGAACCCATATCCTAACACCTACACTATCCCCTGAAGGTACTCAAGCCCCGCCATTGACAAGCTGCACCCACAGACTAATGCTGCGACCAAGAACTCGATCTTATCCCTCATCCCCAATGCTGAGCCGCCTCACCGCCATTCCTATCATCTGCGCCATATGGCTGGTCAACTTGCTATTCCGCCTGTTGCCAGTCTCTATATGCTGGAAAATCGGGGAATGCCTTGGCTCGCTGTGCTGCACGATCATGCCCGAGCGCCGCCGCGTGGTCCGCAACAACCTGCGTATTGTCGCCAAGCAGCACCCGGAAATCACCGTCACCGAGACCTTGGTTCGTCAGGTATTTCGCCGCTCTATTGCCAACCTGACCTGCTCCCTCAAGACCTACGGCATGACTCCAGAGCAGCTTTCCAAGCATGTGGAGATAGAAATACCGGACCAATACATGCAAGACATGGAGAGCAAGCGAGGCACCATCGTCTGCCTTGCCCACATGGGAAACTGGGAGATTCTTACCAAAATCATCGTTTCAGCAGCCCCTGACAACACCGAGTTCGGCGCCGTCTACCGCCCGCTCGATAACAAGGTGGCCAACAAGTATGTGGCTGGAGAACGTGAAAAGCATGGCTGCACCATGTTCCCCAAAGGCACTCCGATGACTACACTCAGCCAGTTTGTCAAAAAGGGAGGCAACCTGGGTATTCTGGCCGATCAACGTGCAGGCAAACGCCGCAAGTACGAGCGCCCGTTCTTTGGTGAAGGTTCAGCCCGCTCCAAACTTCCAGCCATTCTCCATCGGCGCAGTGGCTGCCCGCTCTACATGGCCGCCATCTACTCCGACACACCGGGTAAGTGGAAAATTAAACTCTTCCCCGTCGAAGTCAGCTCTGAGGACACAGAGGAGATCGTGGCCGCCATTACTGCCTCCTACGAACAAATTTTCAGGGAGCACTTGATCGATGTCTTCTGGCTACACACCTACTGGAAAAAGCCTCGTGTCAAGCCACGCAAGCCTGCATCAAACTAATGCGGCATAGCTGTCACGATTCTTCCATTCATCTGTATCAGCTGGAGCATTAGACAATGCAGCTTGCACATGAAAGCAAGCGTCATCATCAGCACCTACAACCAGCCTCAGTGGCTCGCCAAAGCACTCGCTGGTTATCTTTACCAGAGCAACAAGAACTTTGATATCGTCATAGCCGACGATGGCTCTGGAGAAGAAACCCGCGAAGTCATCAAACGCTTCGCGGCCTCCAGCAAGATCCCCGTAAAACACGTCTGGCATGAGGACAAAGGCTTCCGCAAATCCATCATCCTGAACAAAGCCATTCAGGCCGCCCCCTCAGACTACCTGATCTTCACAGATGGCGATTGCATCCCGCATCCAGATTTTATTGACGTTCACCTTTCCAAAGCCAAGCCAGGCTACTTTGTCTCTGCTGGCTATTGCAAACTGAGCATGGAAATCAGCGAGCGCATCTCCTTGGCTGATATCGCCATGGGTCAATGCTTCAAATCATCCTGGCTCATCGAAAACGGTCTACGCAGCCTTTCTCAGCACCTCAAAATCTCCTCCAAAGGAGCCATGGCCATCATGCTAGACGCCATTACGCCCACTAAAGCCACTTGGAACGGATGCAACTCCTCAGGCTGGAAGAAGGACATCCTGAACGTCAACGGCCACAACGAGGTAATCGAATACGGTGGTCAAGACCGCGAAATGGGCGAACGCTTGGTCAATCTGGGCATCAAGCCCCGCCAGCTACGCCATCGCTCCATCACGCTTCATCTGGACCATCCACGCGGCTACAAGTGTGAAGAAAAGATCCGCAAAAACCGCGAGCTACGCTCCCGCGTCCGCAAGGAGAAAATCACCCGCTGTGCGAACGGCATCCATCAGCTGGTAGGCCCTGAGCTCTCCTAGACATGGCATCCTTACTCAAGTCACTGGAGTACACCAGTCACGCCTTGCGCAGCTATGTACTCCCCTCCCACATCCGTACATACGCCGAGCTATCTAAACGCAAAGGCGTCCTGGATGGGCCCCTTGTGGTTTTCGACATGGTGAACACCCAGATTGACAATGTCATGGGGCGTTACCTCTACCACATCGTTAAAGATTTCCATACCCAAGGCTACACCCCTCATTACATGGCCAACTACCGATTCTTGGCCACGGTCCGTAAGAAACGCTACAAGGTCAAGCTGCTGGACATGCCCTTTAGCACCATCTCCAGCCTCAAGGAGATCGACCGCCCCTTCATCTACATCACGGACAAGCTCATCCATGAGCAACCAGCCTTGGCGGAACGCGTCATTCGCATCAGCTACAAGAAGCGACGACCTGAGAACACCTCTGAGATTCCGCTACCCTTCTTCGTTCACCCAGAGATCAGCACTCAGGAAGAATTTCCGCCTCAGGTGGATGACTCCAAATCGCGAAATACTCGTATTTTCTTCGGCGGCAATACACGCGTCAGTAGTTATGGCGACAGCTCCGTCAATCAAGTCTACAAAGTCATGAACCGTGTCCATGTCTTGGAAACGGTGAAAAGCTTCCTGCCAGCTAAGCAGCAGCAGATGATCCGAGAGAGCTTCAATGAACTCCCACCAATCACCTTCGCCTGCGTAGAAACTCAGCACTTCAAAATCCCATTCGCGCACTGGCTGGATACCATCATGCAGGCAGATTTCTTCCTGGCTTGCCCAGGCACCAGAATGCCTCTCTGCCACAATCTGGTCGAAGCACTCTCCTGTGGAAGCATCCCAATCATTCAGTACCACAAGTACCTCACACCTGAACTGATCGACGGCGAAAACTGCCTCACCTTCCATGATGAGGAGACCCTCAGACAAGCTATCCAGCGAGCCGTGGAGATGCCTGAAACCGAAGTACTGAAGATGCGGGCTGCCGCACTTCGCTACTACGAAGACAATCTAACCGAAGGTCAGTTTGCCAAGCGACTGCTGGACACACCGTCCAAGCAGATCACTTTGCTGCTCAACGCCTACCGGGCCCCTATCCTCTAGCAGGATAATTTCGCCCTTGCCGGCTTAGGCCCTCCAATGCTCGCCTACCCAGTCGGCTTTTTGAATGTAGCGAGACAAGTGGCGGCGCCACTTCTTTCCACCAAGCAGCTGTGTACCCACCCACTTCAAGTGCTCAGTTGGAGTCCGGACAGGTTCATGTGGCTTCCATTTGCCCTGGGCAGCATTCTCAGGCTTGGGGATCCCCGGAAAGGTAATCATCTTTGCTCCTCTGGGCACCACGGGTGGACGGAAGTAGCGAGTAAGAGCCGTCCCCATGCAATGAACTCGAAAATGCTTCGTCCAATCTTCCGGCCAGAATTTAACGCCGCCCTTGACTCCGTGGGTCACGTAATTTTGCTCAAATCGATACTTGCGGGAAATCCCCACTGAGTCAGCACGCAAGTTCTCTAACATATAAGCATGCCCGCCGATGGGAAAACGAAAAACCGAGGTCTGGGCACTCTTGCGGAAGTAGAGCCAGTTACGTGCCGTGATCACATCCTGCGGATCACCGTACTCGAAGTAGCCATCGATGTTATCCACGATCACGGTATCCAGATCGATAAAGAGAGCCACACCCTCCAGCCCGAAAAGCTCTTTTCCCCAAAGAGCACTCTTAGGCCATTTGCCAGGGACATCCTTCGGGATCTCACACCCCAATTCAGGAAGAGGTAGACAAGTAACCTCCTCCCGGATTCCTGATTCATCATCCGTGAAACAATAGAAACGAAACTCACCGCTCACATTTCTCGACACCATGCCATAGAGAATGTTCACATCCTTGGCACTGTAGGCCGTCCCCCATTTCATGCAGAGTATTTGCTTCATCGTCTTGTGTGTGTTGCGCTGCCCCGGCAGCAATCGAACAGCAGTAGCACCGACTTCACTGCTGCTGAAAAACGGAAGCGCAACACATGTGTCACATCTATTAGGCTCCCCAGCCCAGCCTTGCCCTCGATTGCTCAGAATGTATAAACGCAGGCACACTCCAGCGCCTGTACCCATGCCAGACTTCGAATCCCTTAATCTCCCCTCTTGTAAAAGCCTTTGCCTGAGCGATTGCTCCCCCGCATTGCGCGCCTACATGACCAGTCTGGAGAAAACCTGGATCGCCCCAGGAGAAAGCCTGAAACAAGGGTCACGCTCTACCGTTACCCGCATTGATCTGGAGGGCATTTCCTACGTGGCCAAGATCTACAAAAAGATGCCATTTCACCGCAGGCTCCGCTACGCGCTCACCCGCTCACGTGCCTTCCAAAGCTGGGAGACAGGCCATGCCATGTTGGAGGCAGGCATTCCGATCGCACGGCCTCTGGCCATCGTCGAGGAGCGCCCGATGGGCATCCCCGCCCGGGCTGCTCTACTGATGGAAAATGCCGTTGGTGAAGACCTGCTGAGCCTTGTGCAACGACAAGCGCTTGATAGCGATCAATTGAAAGAGATCGCTGCAAAGTTGCAGGTAGTTTTTTTCACGATGGAAAAGAAGCGAATCACGCACGGTGACTTCAAGGCGACCAATATCATTCTCGACGACACGCTCAGCCCCACCTTTATCGACAACGACGCCGCCATCCTTCATCAAAGCCAAAAGAGCTATCAGCCAGCAGCGGAGAAAGACCGCAAGCGCTTTATGGCAAATTGGCAAACACACCCGGAAGCACAGGAAGCTTTCCGCGATGTTTTCGGTAAAACCCCCTAGCTCTGGACACCACGGAATCCCACAGAGCAGCATCCTTCTTCAGCTCGCTTTTCCACTGCTCCCCTAAGTAGCCTCTCAAGAAGGCCACCATATCTCGGTCCGTAATACCGCAGTCGATAGCCGAGTAGAAGAGAGCCCCTAAATCCTTGGCCAGCCAGCGGTGCGGCACCTTCCCTCTGATCTGAGCACGGTGAAGATCCAGCAAAGGCAGACGGATTTTCTGATCTTCCGTCCATGTGGACCAATCTCGCTCCCCGATGTGAAAGTGACAGAGATAAAAATCACGGTGGTTCATGCCTGCGCCATGCATCCTGCGGCCAATATCCGCCACCTGGCGAACAAGAGTACGCTTCAGCTTCAGGCGCTTGGAACCTGTGAGTCCACCGTACTCCTTCATGAAATCCTCAAGTTCGACCTTCTCCTTTAGCTCGTCCATGATGACAAAGGACTGACGCTTAGCCGGATTGGCTCCACGAGCCCCCTTACCTACGAGGCTCACGGTTTCTACTCCCACACTCTCCAGCAGGGACACCGCCTTCCACTCATTGGAGGCATCAACCACCGGACAGCGGAACTGAGTAAGATTCTTGAACACTTCACCCCAGCCAATTCCCAGATGCACTTTGGCAAAGTAGCCTTTGCCCTCGAACTCAAAACGAAAGGTCCTTCTCCCCTCCTTGGCACGGACAACATCTCCCTCAGCCTCAAGCACCTTTTCAAAGGAACCCGGCTCTGGGAAGCAGCGCTGCATCTCGGGAGATAGATCGATCATCTGCCCAGAGCAGATATGACAAGAGCCCTACGGTCAAGCCCCGAGGGATGCTCACTACACTGGAGAACACGATTGCTCTTGGCAGCCCTGTTCCCATTCCTATATTCAGGATCTCTATGAGGCTGGGCATTTTCCTACAACACTACTTCCCCTACGGCGGGCTCCAACGCGACGCTCTCAGGCTCGCTCATGCCGCCAAGGAAGCTGGTGACGAGCCCATCTTGGCAGTCTCCCGGTGGGACGGCCCCCGCCCGGACGATATTAAAATCATCGTCCTGAATAGCGGAGGAGGCCGCAACCACCAGAAAGCCAAACTCTTTGCTCAGGATTGCCAAGAACTCTATAGCAAAGAGAAACTGGATACAGCGATCTGCTTCAGCCGTGTACCCGGTACTCCGTTCCACTTCTGTGGAGACCCATGCTACAAGGAGCGCTTCACCCGCACCAAGCCGTCTTGGCTAGCGATGCTGCCCCGATACCGCTACCTGCTGGAGACCGAAAATAGCCTTTTTGGAGATCATGCGAAGACCCACATCTTCTATCTAGCCGCCTCGGAGATCCCTGCCTACAAGAAGTTTTACCCCCTCACTAAGGAACACTACACCCTGCTTCCGCCATGGCTAAAAAAGCCAGAGACTCAGGAACTCGACAAAGACAGCCTCAAAACCAAATTACTCACCGAGCTAGATCTTCCGTCCAATGCTAATCTCCTCCTCTTTGTTGGATCTGATTTCAAACGCAAGGGATTGGACATCGCCATCCAGGCACTCTCCAAGCTACCAGACACAAATAGCGTACTCGTAGCCTGCGGTCAGTACGACCCGACGGCCTACCTCAAGCTAGCCAAGGAGCTAGGTGTGGCTGACCGAGTTCGCATTCCCGGTCCTCGTGATGACATTCCAGCATGGATGGCGGCGACCGATCTGCTCGTGCACCCAGCACGCCAAGAGACAGCCGGCATGGTCTTGCTGGAAGCTTTGACCTATCGACTCCCGGTCGTTTGCACAGAGAACTGCGGCTACGCGCAATATGTCTCCGAAGCTGGTTGTCAGACCGTCTCTCAAGACTGCGGTGTCGATGAGCTGGCAAAATCTATCGCTCAACACCTAAGCAGTCACGAAGCACTTCAGAACAGCATTACTCATTGGCTTGAAGCTGAAGACCGCTACAACACAGCCAATATCATGCTCGAGCGCATGAGAGAGAGCGCCCGTTAAGCTTTATCCTCATTGATTACTTCCAATTTTATGAAACCTTACGTCCTGATTCTTTGCGCCAATCTTAAAGGGAACATCGGTGATTATGCGATTCTTGAGGCAATGGGCGTCAGTCTGGCTAAGCTTCACCCGGACCATGAGGTGAGATTCCTGTATCACGGAAACAAAGGCATCGACCCACAACGTATCGAGCCTTTTACAAATGAGCTGCTCGTCCCGATGGACAATGCTGGGGCCCCACCATCCTACCGCAGACCTCGATGGTTCCGCCTCATGTACAAGCTCGGTTTGAGTCAGAGTCTTTTACAGAAAACTCACGCTTCCTTGATCGAGAAGACCGCAGACAAATTGCTGCAGGATGAAGCTTTTAAAAGCACTCTCACGGGAGCGACCGCGGCCTACTTCGCAGGAGGTGCCCAGTGGGGACGTGGTGATCTGCACCTAAACATGTTTGCCCAATTAGTTGCCACTAAAAAAGTGGGCTGCAAGGTCTACGCCTACCCCTTTTCGCTAACAAAGCAAACCGTCGACTGCATAGGAGAACCAGCGTTCGCCAACTTGACCCAGCAGCTAGAGACCCCAATCCCAGTACGAGATGCACTCTCACATAAAATCATCGAGACCTCTGGCACGGAAGCTGTCTCCACGTGTGACATTGTCTGGAGCATGGCTGACCACCTAAGCACCCTCTCCCTATCAGACTCAAGCAACTCTAACAAAGTCGGCATTTGCGTCACACGCTCTGGTGGCGCACGTGCACCCCAAGTCGCTCAACTCATTAAGACCATCAAGGAAGCGGGGCTGGAACCCACAGTCATCAGCACGTGCGAAGTAGAGGACAGAAAACTTATCGCTCAGATTGAGGAACTTACAGGCATCAAATGCATCGCTCCAGATTCCTGGAAACAAGCAGTACAGTTGCTCTCTGAAATGCGCTTCGTGATCACCAATCGACTTCACTGCATCATCTTCAGCTCACTCGCAGGAACAGCTGTAATCCCCATAGACAACCGGGCGAAAACCAAAGCATTTGTCATCGACGCCAATCTTCCATGCTCTGTACAAGAGCTAGATAAGGTCAGCATTGAGGATATTGAATCTTTCAAGGACCAGACTCCTCTGATCAAAGAACGCATTCAAGCCTTCAAGAGCAAGTGCCTAGATGACCTAGCTAGTCTTCTTCCTAGATTGAGAGCCAAAGACTAGATCCTCTTCAGGTCTTCAGGAAGCTTCTCATTGAGCATCCTAACAAAGAAACTCCATTCATCGTCACTGAGCACACCAGGGTCGCACTTGTGGTGCATTCTTTCCATGCGCGACCAGAACTTCTTGCGTATCTCAGCAGCAGAAAAGGTCATCTCAGGGTCAATCCACCAAAGCTTGCCTAACTCATCCACCAAGACATTGCCCAAGTGGAAATCCACAAATAAGAATCCAGATTGCGCCATCAGCGCCAGTTCTTCTGCCAGCGTGCTAAGTAGCAATGGTCGATCACCATCTAGAAGCGCCTGATGAAGTGGCTTCGCATTCTCCAGAAATCGATAGAGGTAGGCAGCTTCATAGTCACCCTGAAAACCAAAGACTTTCACCTCTACTGGCTCCGGTGTCTGTAGACCTATCTTCCTCAAGGCACTTGCGGCATTCCATTGCTTGTGCGCCTTTGTTCCTTTGCAGGCCACCCTCATCAAATGCACCAGCGGCGAGCGTCTGGGAAAGAACTTCACTGCCACACCATCAAGCAAAAGCAGTGGTGCCCCATTCCTCTCATTGGTATGGATCAGTTTGCCTTTTCCCAGCAACTCTTGCTCGTCAGTCATGCCCAGCACACCGCTATCCAAAACTTCTCCATCTGATGATCAAGCCAAATATCCAGATCTCCAGGCCTTCGTTCATTTCAGAGTTGAAAGGATGGACCTTTTCCCGACACTAGCATTCCGTTTCAGACCTACGCCAAGATGCCCGACCTCTACAACCCGATCACACAGAATAGCTTCACACCACCCCCTCCCGGCATCTGGCAGAAGTTTCTCCTCAGCTGCGTCAGTAAACTTGATTCATCCAGCTACCTCTCCCGCAAATGCTCGCGCATGGCCTATGGCAAGGAACTCAAACACATGCGCAATATAGGCGCCAATCTGGAGCTCGTCCCGAGCGACGAGCCTGACGTCTGGGAAATCTATTGGAAGAAGGAGCATCTCGGCCGCACTGCTCCCTTACCGAAAGCTATAAAGGGTGAAGACCTCTGGATCCTAGCCACCGGGCCATCCATCAAAGATCTCGACCTCTCCAAACTGCAGGGCCACAAGGTACTCGGCCTCAATGGAGCTATCGCCACCTGCCAGGAAGTCGGCATTTCCCCCAGTCACTATGCTATTACAGACCGCGATTTCTTTGAGCACCGGATGCCCTTGGTAGTCGATGCAGTCAATTCTGGTGCTCACTGCCTGTTTTCCGTGAATGGCCTAGCCAGAATCTGCGAACAAGCTCCTCAGCTCCTTACTTCTGGAAAAATCTCACTCCTTCAAACCGTCAACCGCTACTACGGCCTCCCCCAACTCAGCGCAAACGATCTCGTAGAAGCTCTGCAGCACCACCCAAGCCTCAGCATATCCTCTGACGGTGACAGCAAGATCGGCTGGAGTCGTCATATCTCTCATGGCGTCTTTACCGCTAACACCATCGCCTACATCGGATGCCAGATTGCAGAGTCCCTTGGCGCGGAAAATGCTTATCTCCTCGGCATGGACCTAGGTTCTCCCACAAACACCCCTGCCCGAAGTTACGAGGACGGCCAAAAAGCCCGCCCTACGACCTTAGACAAGGACTACGAGAGCACCATCTTACCATCCTTTGAGCTCCTCAGAGACACTGAGACGCACTGCCGCTTTTGGAACTTGTCCCCCGTGAGCCGGCTGCCCGAATCGGTAATGCCGCGGAAAAGTTTTCCAGACTCGCTAAAGTGCCGATAAAGCCGCTCAAAGGAATATGCAATGAAGCCTTTTCAGAAGTGACAAATTTGTCATGCTCTCACCACTCAGTCCGCTTACGCAACCTTATCGAGATAGATACATGTCTTTCCTAAAAAAACTATTCGGCAAGTGTAGCTGCGAGAATAATGCCTCCGAGTATTATCCGCAGTTCTCCGATACTACCCCAATCAAAACAATCCTGGATAAGTATGTAGGCGAAAACTACTCACTACTCATTGCTGGCCCCATCCAGACAGCTCTGACGAGAGAATCAACCGGGATTGAATGCAGGCACTTGCAGACAGCCACTCCCAAGCTGGGTCAGATTATCAAGGCCAAAGCCAACTCCAGCGGGACTCCTCAAGTCCTCGTAATCAGTGCCTGGTTTGAGAACAAAGAGAATATTCACCGTATCGCGCGCAAACTAGCACCTTACTACTCTAACTTGGTCGTCGTTTATGCCGACAAGGGGAGGTTTCCAGAGGCCGGCAAACTTGGGGAATCGCTACTGACGCGCAATAAATTCATCTCAAAGTTCATCAAAAGCTATACCCTCACCGAGGAACTATTCTGCAACTCATTGGGTATCTATTTTTTCCAAAGAACCAACTAATCAAGGTCGCTCAGTATGAAAATTTATAATGTGTTCCGAAGAGATGAGAGCAATGCAGGTGACTGGTACAGCCCCGCCTTCCGCTATTTCCCATTTCTTGGACAGGAAACCCTAGACATTGCCTGTGACCCGGCCCCCGAGGAACCAGCTATACTGATATTTGGTGGTGGAGGATTGATATCCCCCGGCGGTTCCTTCAAAGATATTCATCGCTTCTTCAATGACAGGCACCACTGCATTGGATGGGGAGTAGGTGAAAACTGGACCATCAATATGGATGATGGCTTCTACCCAAAACAGCCACTTCACTACCCTGAATGGCTCAGTAATTTCAAGCTTCTAGGATTGAGAGACTTTTGCAACCCTTACGAACACGTCCCTTGCGCATCATGCTTCCACGAAGCATTTGATCAAGACTATGAGGTTCAGCACGAAGTAGGCATCTATCAGCACAAACGTATGCACCTTCCAAAGAAAGGGTTTCCAGCCTTATCTAACAACGGTGCAGACATGAATGAAAAGATTGCCTTCATAGGCAGCTGTGAGACCATTGTTACAAACTCCTATCACGGTATTTATTGGGCCTTACTTCTGGGCAAAAAAGTGATCTCTGTCCCTTTTGCTTCGAAATTCTACGGTATTTCTCCAGACCTCACCCACTGTCCACCATGGGACATTGATATTGATGCCGCCCAAGCACCTGAAGACCCCAAAGCCTACCTAAGAGAATGCAGAGACCTCAATAAACAGTTTGGTAAAAAAGTTGAGTCCTACATCTCCCAACTGAACCAATAATTATCGCCATAGACTATTTCGTAGCTTTAACTACTCCAATTCATGAAAATCGTTTTCTACCATACAGATGACCCCCTGTACTCCAAATATGCTGGCATCTTAGAGCAATCACTCAAGCGGCTTGACATCGACTACCATAAAAAGGTCATCCCAAAGGAGTCCTGGTATAAAATCGTGAACGTGAAACCTACATTCCTATTGGAATGCCGCGAAAAATACGAGGGGGACATCCTCTACATTGACTCAGATGCTTATGTACACAAGGATTTCAGAGCGGACATGGCGAAGCTCGACTGTGATATCGCCTTCTGCAAGTACAAGGATTACATCACAGGCACCCATGGCAACCTATCCAGCACCATTCTGCTAAAAGATACAGAGAAGACACGTGAGCTTCTCAAACTTTGGAAAGAAAAATCTGATAGAGAACCTCACCGTTGGGATCAAGCCACACTAACAGAAGTTCTTGAAGAGATCGAAGACCTCAAGGTTCACCACCTCGGTTTCTGTTACAACTTCATTTTCGATAATAAAAACTGCATCCGTGCGTGCGATGACCCGATCATCGAACACTTCCAAGCAAGCCGCCTATCAGACAAGAAGCGTAAGTGGTATCACAAGCTGATCAATAAGAAGTCCAAGAGAGCACGTAGAACCATTGCAAGGACCAAGGAAGTACTAAAGGAGTTGGAAAACCAATAATTCTTTTCCCTCAAAAAAATGCGCCCCCCACTAATGGTAAAGGAAATCCTAGGATTCTTTGCTGAGCGCTACCATTGCATCATCCTCACCTCTTCATGACGCAAATCCATACCTCTACTCGATACCGTCCAGAGATCGACGGACTACGAGCACTCGCCGTTCTGCCTGTCGTCCTCTATCACGCGGCCCTTAGCTTTCCCGGTGGCTATGTTGGCGTAGACATATTTTTCGTCATCTCCGGCTTCCTGATCACCACCATTGTCCAAAAACAGCTCCACCAAGGAACTTTTTCCATTCGCAGTTTCTGGGAGCGCCGGATCCGTCGGATCTTTCCCGCCCTAACTGTACTTGTGTTATTTACTATCGCAGGCTCCTACTACTTCCTCTATCCAGAGGCCTTCAAAGACTTTGGCAAAGAAGTCGTAGCCCAAGCCATTCTCGTCTCCAATTTCTATTTTGCACAACAGGACGGCTACTTTGCAGCCCCCTCGGAGTTTTTCCCACTACTCCATACATGGTCTCTGGCAGTCGAAGAACAATTCTATTTCCTCTTCCCCTTCCTCCTCATCTTTCTCTATAAGCGCCATGGTGACAATACCCGCATTATTCTCACCTACCTTACGGTAATAGCGCTTTTATCCTTCTCCTGGAGTATTTATGGAGTAGCCCACTCACCTTCGAATACTTTTTTCCTCCTTCCAGCCAGAGCGTGGGAACTACTGTGTGGATCCATACTCGCCATATGGAAACCTCGCCACTCATGGCCAGCAATACTAAATGAAATTCTCAGCTGGTTCTCCATTGCCACCATTCTAGCTACTCTGTTCCTCTATACAGCAGAGACACCCTTTCCTGGCCTCGCCGCCTTGCCTCCATGCCTTGCAGCAGGTTTGATCATCTTCTGTAACCGTGAACAAGCCACCAGCTCAGCTAAACTATTGAGCGCAAAACCAGTCGTCTACCTTGGGAAAATATCCTACTCATTCTACCTCTGGCACTGGCCGATAATCGTTTTCGCAAACTACTCCTCCACTGGCGAACTCTCACTCACCACAAAAATATTCCTCGTGCTAGCAAGTTTCCTCCTTGCCTGCGCATCCTATCACTTCATTGAAACCCCCTACCGCATCCGAGAGATTCGCCGAAAAACGATCTTCCGAGGCTTCGCTACCGTAACATCTCTTTTTCTCATCTCAGGGGTCATCATTTACATAGGAAGAGGCTGGCCAGATCGCTTCTCCCCCGATGTGCGTCAGTACGCTGTGGCGGGCGGGGAGCGAAGCAAACTTCTAAAAGATGACGGGCTACTTGATAAGCAGACTCTCAGCACCATTCCACTGGATGACTCCACTTCGGAAATACGCCCAATCCTACTCTGGGGAGACAGCCATGCGGCTTACACCGCTCCAGCCTTAGAAGCCATATGTAAGCAACTGCACTGCCGTATCTATGCATCCGCCAAAGCTACTGTCCCCCCCCTGCTACACGGCTTCAGCATATCCAAACCCATTGCTGTCGATCGGAATAATGCTACTCTAGAGTTCATTAAAAAGCACAATATCAAAAAGGTCATCCTTATTGGCCGCTGGGACTTCTATACAAATACAGAAGGTGAGGCCCACAAACCACAGAGCTTTTACGATAATCGCAACAAAACGCTCGACACCAATCAAGCCTTTGAATCCTGCCTGAAAGATACGCTCGACAAACTAACTGCTCTTGGAGTTGAGATTTATATCCTTAAGCAGATTCCGTATCAACACCAGGATCCTCCGCGAATCCTCGCCAACAGCCTTCGTTTTGGCATTGGCCCAGATAGTTTAGGAACTCCACTAACAGACCATTTGGCATTACAGCAGTTTCCTAACACCATGTTCGAAAAATACATCCATCCTAACATCACCATTATCGACCCTACACCCTTCTTTACCCGCAATAGCAAAACCTGCTACATGGCTGAGAATGGACATTCCCTCTATAGGGACAAAGACCACATCTCACAATATGGAGCACGCAAGCTAGCACCTCTTTTTGAAACGATTTTTTCTACTGAAGAGCAGTCATCGCAACTCGAGTAGATTTCTCTCGCCCTCTCAAAAACGTTGACCCACTATCAGTTACTATGAACTCCCCCTCAATGATCAGCCAAAAAGCTTATCAGCACACTATCACCAATGGTGAGGCTATTGGCATGAAACACGGGCATCCAGCGATCGTCATCCACCCGGATTCGACAGTCTCCAAGGTATGGGCCAAAAAGCCTAAGCTATTTTCCTCCTCCCGCTTCAAGCCCTACGCTCACCGGTTTGTCCAGAATGCCAAGCTTTTGGCTGAGAGAGACGTGATCGTTCCAACCATTCTCGATTTCCAGCAAGTCGACGGAGAATCCATCCATGTAGTACGCTACAAAATGCTGGATGGTACCAGCATCCGCGACCTCTTGGCTACTCAGCCAGATCAAGTCAACTTGGAGAGGCTGGCTGAGTACTTCTACTCCCTCCATGAAAAAGGCATTCTCTTTAAAGCCATCCATTTTGGCAACGTGATTCAAATATCAGACAACCATTTTGGCCTGATTGATTTCACCAGCACCAAGTTCTTCTCAGGAAAAATCCCTCTCATTAGGAGGGCCGCCAACCTTTCCACACCATTGAGATATAAAGAGGACACCTCAAAACTCCAAACCTCAGGCGTTCAAGAATTCATAGATCTCTATTTGAACTGCTATAATGAGCGGGAAAAAGATAGACAACGTTTGAACAAGATATTGAACTCACTTTCACCTGTATAGGAACAGCTGACATTATGCACTTTAACCTGATCGCCCGCACCAATGGAGTAGGACTCGACCGAGACGTGATGCTCGTTCGTGATGTACTGCACAGTTTCGGCGCCAAGGTTACCCTCAGTCCTGCAAGGGGCATTCCCGCCTACCATCGCTGGATACCGGCTCCGACGAAATTTCACGTCAATATCTTCATGGAGCGGGTCTTTCCCCGCTGGCTATCTTCGGCCAAAAAGAACTTCCTCATCCCGAACCAGGAAAGGTACCCTCTCAGACAAGTGCGCTTGCTCAATGGCATCGACCAAGTCCTCTGTAAAACCCAGCACGCAAAAACCATTTTTGACCAACTGCATGCCAAGACATGCTTCATCGGCTTCACCTCCGAGGATAGAAACCTCACTAAAGTAGCCCCAAATTACCGGAGATTTTTCCATTTGGCTGGCCGCTCCACACTCAAGGGCACAGAAACCTTACTCAGCATCTGGGCCAAGCACCCAGAATGGCCACAATTGACCTTGGTACAGCACCGTCAGAATGCCCCGGAGCAAGTGCCTGACAACGTGAAGCTCATCACCAAATACCTTGAAGATAACGAGCTTCAGATGCTGCAAAACAAACACGGCATTCATCTCTGCCCCTCCCGCTCTGAGGGCTGGGGGCATTACATCGCCGAGGCCATGTCAGTCTCAGCCGTCACAGTGACGACCCATGCGCCACCGATGAATGAACTAGTCGACAACCGTAGAGGCGTTCTCGTACCATTCAATCACACCGAGCCTCGCCATCTGGGCACCAACTATTACGCCGACCCAAGAGAGCTGGAGGCGGCCATAGCCAATTTGATCAAATCTCCCGAGGAAAAGCTCACTCTTATTGGAGAAAAAGCCAGGTCCTGGTTTGATAAGAACGAGGAGAGCTTTAGGTCCAACCTAAAACAATGGGTCAAAACGCTCAGGGTTTAACTCCTGATGACTAAACGATACCTTAAGGTGGTGCGGAAACCCTATGGGCTCTCAGCCTGTGAATACAGGTAGCTTTCTCATCCCCATTTGTATGGTACATGGACCAGCTATTTTGCCATAGCACGAGCCTTTTCTATCAAGACCTCAGCGGCGATATCAAAAGCTCCGAATTGCTCCTCAAATGCTTGTCCTATTTTCTCCTGTAGCTGTATGCCTAGCTCAGAGGAAAAATGCCAAGTTTGACCGTAAGGATTCACTTCCACGCAAAACAGTTTACCTGTCCTTACATCCCTGATCACATCGATCCCCAGAACAGGTATATCTGCGAACACCTCTGTCACTCTACTAGCAAAGGCCATCACCTCCTCATCCTTCGCCAAAGTTGTCTCCCCCTCTCTCGCGGTAGCAACGATGTTGTGGCCCGCAAAGTCTTTCGTAGATTCGACCTGCTCTAACTTATTACCACAGGCTACATTGACACTCTTCATGCAGAACAGGGGCCTCCCAAAAAAGGTAAGTACCCTATATGACGTTGGCTCCGAGCCTGTATAGGCAAATTGCTGTATTACCAGACGCTCTCCATCCTGCATTTCTTCCTTCCACTTCACTTTACGCGTCTTCACCACTTTCACCCCACGCCCTCTCTTGCCCCCCTCAGGCTTGATGACTAAAAAATCACCCCACTCAGCAGGGTCTAATACCGTTGTCTTCGTGAGTGGTGACCACTTCAAGGTCTCTACTCCTGCTTTATCCAACTCCTCATATTGCTGCTCTTTGGTTAGACAAGCCCCATGAAAAAACGCTCCCCTAACAGGCTTTAATTTCGGAAAGCACCTTGTTGCCGCATAGAAACTAGGACGTAGTGCCCACCACCACTTCTTAGCCCAGAAAGATTTCGAGGTCATCACATAGGGCACCACATCGGTACATTTACCCCTAACACGCTGTGCTATCTCAAGGAAATCCCCAACCTTGTGGTGCTTCAAATCTGGGACCAAGATGACATTAACCTTCTTCATCTCTACAGCTTACCCTGAGGTGTTTGAGAGAAATGCGTATGCTGAGCGGACCAAATTCCTTCTCTACAGACTAGCACAATCGTAGCGCAGCCCGAGCGCTCAAACTCACCATTAACACCCAAACCTATGGAACTCCATGTCACCGTAGCGACACACTGTTTTGGAGCTTGCTCGTCAGAAAACAGGAGAGATCCTTCCTCTATGTCGAAATGAAATCCTTTCGTGCTTCTCCACACCTTCTCCCACTGCTCTTCGCGAAGCATCTGTAGACCTTTCATGGCTTTGGTCCAGGTACCAAACCCTGTGGAATCATCTAAAAACATAGCCTCCCCTGCTTCAAAATCTCGATTTCTCACACAGGACGCAAAGCTCTCTAGCCACTCCTTCACACCTCGGATTGCTGATTCTATAACCATATGAAGGTCAGTTCAGCGGCTACTCTTATTCATGTCACTACAAAAAGTATTCACTCTTGCAATAAGCTCATAACTAATTTAGCAAATCCTGTCCCTGTCGATACCTCCCATATTTTATGATCATCAGTAACCGCCAAGTGACGCTAGAGAATGACCTAGCCACGATTTCCTTTAATATCGAGTCTGAGAGCTTACCGAATAAGCTCTGGTTCAATGTCCCTGCGGAATACATGGATCTCGTTGCTGACTCATACGACGCAGCTCTACTTGCAGTATTACTTCCGGCAATGAAACGGGGCGAGGACATCCATATCGAAGGAGCCATATCTGGAAAGCTTTGGCATAACCTCATGCTCTCCTACCAGCTTATCGTCTATCAAATGCTCCCGGCACTCAAGAAGGTAAACATTACCGCATCTACTCTGAGCGACAAAAATTACGGCGGAAGTGGCGTATTGGCAGGATTTTCTGGAGGCATCGACTCTTATAGCGTTCTCCACGACTATCACTTTGAGGACATCCCTAGTCACCTTAAGTTAACCCATCTCACCTTTAACAATGTAGGCTCTCATGGCAAAACGAAAGAGGCCGAGAAATTGTTTCACATCCGCTACGAGCGAGTCAACGCAATCGCAAAACAGCTGGATCTTCCTATTATTAAGGTGAATTCAAACTTTTTTGAGTTTTACGGTTCCGGCTTGAGGTTCAACTCTACCGACACGATCCGAAATGCTGCAGTAGCTTTACTCCTTCAGAATGGCATTGGCTCCTTTATGTGCGCCTCTTCCTACCCTTACGATACTCTCTTTGTTGGTAAATCGAAGTTCATGGCGTGTTGCGACGCCATATCCCTACCGCTTCTCTCAACAGAGAGCCTTGAAGCATTTGCTGTTGGCAACGAATACACTCGAGTTGAAAAGACACTTCAACTCCCCTCCCTTCCCATCACCCACAGCACACTCGATGTTTGTACAGAAATCAAACATCTCGGTCCCCCGATTAACTGCGGCGCATGTCGCAAATGCAATATCACTCTGATCACCCTTGAAATAGCAGGAAAGCTTGATGATTACTCCAGCTGTTTCGACCTGAAGGCCTATAAGAAGGTTAGAAAGAAGTATATCCGTCAGTTCCTGTTCGAACGCAGGACTACATCTATCGAACTTGTCAACTTCGGCATTCAGGAGAAGTTTAATTTCCCCCCTATCTCCTTTGCCCTATCGCGTGTGAAGCACTTCATCATGGATCTCTTTAAGGATAGGAGGCTAATTCCACGAAGAGGTGATGAGGGCCTCCATATTCGACCACAGCGAGACGGTCAGAAAGAGTCTAGCTCAGATACTGAAAAAGAACCTGTGATGGCGTGAGTTGAATTTCAGCTCTAAGAGCTAGCTGCTAGCAATAAATGTTAGAGTCTAAAAGTGACCCGGCACGAGATCTCCCTGAATCGGGCAGACTGTAGAGAGGTTTCGAATTCTGACTCCACTGTGAGCCAGAGCTTCGCCCATCACTTTGAATGATGGCAATATGATCCGGTCACGATGGCTGTCTAAACCTGAAGGTCTTTTGTTCTCGCCTTCAGCATAGTTGCGCTCTGCACCGCCGAGATCCATACCGACGATTTTAATATCTGTGGCGCCCAATCTCACTAGTATCTGCAGAGCGGCAAATACAACCGTACATCCCGAGAAAATACCCCATTCAGGTCGATGACTCCAGCCGATCTTTAACTTCTCTGTATCTCCATCTGGCAATACAAAAGGCTCCCCCGACTCTTGATTGACTCGGCCAAATTCAGCTTGAGTCATCGAGGCTGAGCCATACCATTGATTCACTCGTTCAATGACACAAAGGGGTCTACTCACTACAGCTTCAGGGCAATCGTGGATAAGGGCCTCCAAACCACGAAGCGTAAGAGCTAATGGCACATCGGGATTCTTACGAAAGTGCTCAGCCCCTGTGCGGTTAAAATTAGGATCACTTGTCACCCAGTAATCGGGAATCAATCCGATCGTGCGCAAGAACTCTATTGACCCATTAACTGCCACGATAGATCTGTCTTCCAGATTATTCCATTCATAATCTTTTGCACTGGGCCCCGAGGCGACTAACAAAACTTTTCTCTTCAACCTAAATCCCCAGTCGGAAAGAGTCTGAGTTTTCACGAGTTCCATACCACCTCCACCTATTAACCAACTCCCGTCTTCCTGTCGTTCGTAGTACCGCTGATGATCAAATCCACGCATGTGCCTGTAGGGATATGCCCACACCTTTCTCTGCACAAAACTACGTGCAAAGCCACGACCAAAAACTGCAGCTAGTTTCTTACGACGAGAAATCTCAGGCCCAATACTTGTGCTAAAAAATGGATTACTCATGTCTGCTATGCCGACGATACGACTTCAAGCTCCACTGATACGCCTGAACACTTTCCGGAAAGAGAAGAGAAATGCTACACTTCTGACAAACTTTAGTGATCGCCTTCAAGCGTATGAAGGCAGAAATTAGGTACTTTTACCGATACGATACCGAATATTAAACACAATGAGCCTACTTTTAGGACACTACTTCAAGAAACTAGAGAAGAACGCCTGCGCATTCTACCATGACGGGCGGCTGCCCTTTGCGCCAAACTTCATAATAGCCGACCACCAACGCTTATTCTCTGGATTCAATGACTTCCACAAGCCTGAGCAATACTCACGCTACATCTTCTTCGCAGCATTCATCCAAATGCTTGGAAGACATCATAAAAAGTTTGATGACATTCAGCAGGACATAGAAATCACTTGGGCAGGAAAAAGCAAAAGCCTAGCACCTGTGAGAATCATTGGAGAACATGGCTGGCTACCGAGATCAGGCTATCAAATCTGCACACAAGGATCTAACTCACGCCGCAAAAAGCTCTTCACCCTCGACGAACCCAAGCTGCCTCAGTTTATTACCATCGACGACGTGAAAGAAGCACGAGATTTATCCTCTGAGCTATACGATCACTGCACGCCTGAGATTTTCAGAAGCCTGGGGCTGCCGGATCACTTCTACTTGGTCGCGCTACAAACTGGAGATGACTTCAATCTCAAATACTCTGATACAGATTTTACTCAGTTTTACAATCAGGAGAACAGCTCACAAAAAGTAGCGCAGGCCATTGCTGACTATTTGGATACAAACCGTGCATCGCCTGATGACACCTTCATATTCTGCCCTCACCCCAGAGCCAGAGATATTTCCCTTAAACTCCAGAGGAAAGATTGCATCAGTCATTCTATTGATCCACGTCTGAGCTTCCGAGACCTTGCTAGAACCCCTAATTGTATGGGAGTCATTTCCATTAACTCCAATGCAATTCACGAATCCATGCTCCTTGAGAAGAATGTATTCACTCTGGGATCACTTCTCTACACGAGAGAAAATTCTCCCTTTGGAACTTCACTCAAGGAATTTTTTGAACGCTGCAAGCGGAAGGAACTACCCTCCCGATACTATGATTATCTCAATTTTGTCATTCAAGAGCAGTGTTCCGTTAGTGAGCTCTTCGACTGGAGGATGTGGCGTCGGCTACTTGATGAGGCGATTGCATCCAACACACAGCCTTGAGTTAGACTAATTAGTTTCTTCAAAAATAGGAGACCCTATCACCTCACGGGGAAGCCACCCTTGATTCACCCAACTCTCAAGATCGAATCCTTGAATCTTGTGACAGAATGTTTCCACCTCACAACCTAACAACTGTGCATAATACCCTAAAGAACTCAGTCCAAATAGCACAAGATCCTCTCTCATCAATGCATCTTCAATACAATAGCACGAATCCAGTAATGCCAATTTACGGAGCTTTAGAGCCTTTTGTAATTCCCCGAACCTTTCCACCCTCCGAGCATCCGCGAAGTGAAATTTGACCATTACTTCTTCTCGATCACTACGGTTCAATACCTGGACAAGGGCATCCCGATAATTTTCCCACGAGATACCTTGATTACAATAGGATGAATCTAAAACCACATAGACGCGCCTTTTGGCGTCATCTCCCCGATTACCCAACGTCGCAAGCCCCTCAGAAACATCTCGTCTTCCCCCCACATTCTTGAATGCAGAATCTGACACTGTAAAACATCCGCGGTACAGCTGGTCATCCATATCAAACATCGGACGTCGACTATCAAAGCGTGACCCAGTCACCATACTACGAAGACGATATTTTAGAGCTTTCTCCCATGTCAGTTTCCGCTGGTTATAGTGTCGCCAGTTCATCGAGGTAAAGCCCTCCTCTAACAAGTAATACCCCCTACACAAAGGGTGCGAGATGATCTCCTGGTAGATGATTTGATTCGCATGGGGTAATGCCACCTCATAGCCATCAGGCGCATACCTGCAAAGCATCTCTGTGAGATCCTCTTTCGCCTTACGATAAGCACGCCTATCGACACGCTTGTAGGCCGCCTCCATGGCATCTGTTAAATCATCGAGGCTGTACGGGCTTTCCTTCGAAAAAACAGACCTCCTCCCTAACAAGGTCCAGTCCTCTCTAGAAACCTTCTGAACCTGCATAGCCGCCTTAAAAACTCTCGTCACCAGGGGTGAATGAGAGACTCCGATAGTATGCCATTGTTGCCCATTCATTGGCGCCATCCGATGCGTTGTAAAATAAGGTTCACGGCCTCTGAATAATCGGGCTCATGGCCATTCAGACTTTCAAGCTCAGCCGGCTGAGTTCCTCCATCAAATACTTGGGCGTAACCATTCTCAACGAGTCCTCTAATGTAGCGAACATGAGTATTTTCATTCAGCTTCATCGCTGATTGAGAGCTATACAAGTAACATGGTTTGCCAGAGCATACAGCCTCGGTTGCCATCGTCAGGCTGTCCATGGTCACATAGACCTCACACGCCAAGGAGAGATATTCCTTGGTAATTTTTTCAGGCATCTCGCTATACCAGACTGCTTTGGCGATCGCTGCCGGGTTCAGCCTATTTCTGAGCCTGCGCTCAAGCTCGCCACCAGTCCGGTAGGAAGTAGAAATCAGCCAGCGCACCCCATCCAGGCTCCAGCTGCGGTTCACAAACTCAGCCAGATCATCCCAGTCCCTATCTTCAAAGACAATCTTGGCCGAGCTATTGCCGATGAAGAGAGCTTTGAGCTTTTCATCCGTGCCATACTTCGCCTGCAGCGACTCTTGATTTGCGGTCAACTCGTTTGGGTCGATCTCGGTAAAAAGCACCGGGATGAAGACATAGTCTGAACGCTCCTCACCTTCATCTGGTCGCACGATCAGGTCCATCTGCCCCTCGGGAATATTCAGAGTGCCTTGTACGAATACCGTTGGGCAATTCCCCAGCCTCCCCAAATAGCGCAGAGCATTCAGGGCGTGCGGCCCACTTGCCACCAAAACATCACAGGACTGCAGATCGATCCCTTTGAGTGGATGAATCCAGCCCACCCCACATTTCCAGAGAGGGCTATCCAGTAAGCGCTTTCCTAGTGAACGTGCGAATTTCCGAGGCAACCGACATGGAATTCTATATTCCAGGACCTCAACAGGCAGTCTTTTGGACAACTCCTTCGCCAATCCACGAGATTGCACGACATGACCCGTGCTTCCCTCATCGAGAATCACGACTTTACGAGCCAATTCCCGGCTATCACTGACTGCGGTCATCTTATGCATCTAGCTGATACCAATTACTTAGCAAAATGAACCTCAAACGTGACCAAATACAGTTCCGTCCACGATCTCCACTTTGAGGCATTTTCTTCACATATCTCAAACGAGCCACTTGAAAGTTTCTGTCGCCTTTGCCTTCCTTTTCACGAAGAATAAGCTCAAGATCCACGCATCACCCTATGGCAGACATCGAACTCATCCTTGGTAATTCCAACAAGCGCTTTTCGGGCGTGACTTCGACGATGCTGCAAGTGCTCTCAGTCCAGAAGGACCTAATCCCAACAGCGGTGATGGGTCCACACCACCTGGCAAAAGACACCCCTGTCCTAAACTTTTGGCAAACAGCCAAGCTGTGCCGCAAGCCTCTCCCGGACGGACGCTCGCGTGTCTTTCATGCGCGCCGCAATGACGAGATGATTCAGGCCCTGCTGCTCAAGAAGCTCTTTGGGGCCAAACTCAAGATCGCCTTCACCTCGACGGCCCAGCGCCATCACTCAGGTCTCACCAAGTACCTCATCTCGCAGGTGGATGGCATTATCTCCACCTGCTCCGCAGCCGCCTCCTATCTAGAACGCAAGCCAGACATCATCGTCCCTCACGGCATTGATGAGTCTATCTATTCACCTGCCGCAGAAAAGGCCAAGGCATGGCAAGAGCTTGGCTATCCAGGCAAGTATGGCATCGGCATCTTTGGCAGGGTTCGTCACCAGAAAGGGATCGATGTCCTCGTGGATGCCGTCCTGCCTCTGCTAGAGAAACACCCTGACTTTACCGTCATCATCGGCGGAGAGATCACCCCTTCCAACAAAGCTTTTGTCGACGAACAGAAGGCCAAAGCCGAGAATGCTGGGGTAGGAGAGCGACTCATGTTCATCGGCAAGCAGCCATTCGAGCGCCTGCCTATCCTGTTTCGCTCCATGTCGATCGTCGCAGCCTTGTCACGCAATGAGGGTTTCGGCCTCACCGTATTGGAAGCCATGGCCTCAGGCACCGCTGTCATCGCCTCCGAAGCGGGAGCATGGAAAGACATCATTACTGATGATTCCCTGGGCTACTGCGTCCCTTGTGGAGATGTACATGCGACCCGAGAGAAACTGGACCTCATGATGGCAGATCCAGAGCGACTGCTTCAACTTGGCGTGAATGGCCGCAAGCATGTGGAGCAGCACTACACGATCCAGCGTGAAGCTACTCAGCTCACAGACTACCTGCGATCATTGGCATAAGCCTTAGCTCAGCTGTTTCTCGTAAAGGTCGCGATAGAGATCGCAACTCTGGAACAACTCTGCATGAGTTCCGTCTGCAATGATTTCGCCACCCTCGGCTCCTTTGTGGAAGACAAGAATACGGCTGGCATGCCTGATGGAACTAAAGCGGTGTGCGATCATGAAAGTCGTTCTGCCCTTCGAAAGTTCCACTAGGGACTTCTGAATCTGAGCCTCACTCTCGGTATCCAAAGCACTAGTCGCTTCATCCAGGATGAGGATAAGCGCGTCTTTCAAGAAGGCACGCGCGATCGCCACACGCTGTCTTTGACCACCAGACAAGCCTTCACCGCGCTCACCAAGAAGGGTGTCGTATCCATCCGGCATGGACATAATGAATTCATGCGCCTGAGCGAGCTTAGCTGCCTTCTCGATCTCATCGCGGTTAGCACCAGGTTTCCCCACGGCGATGTTGTCCGCAATGCTGCCTCGGAACAGAAGTGGATGCTGAGAGACCAGAGCGATGTTGCTACGTAGGTCGTGCTTCAGCACCTCGCGTACATCCAAACCTTCCACGGTTAAGGATCCCTCGTTCACATCATAGAAGCGCGCGATCAGGCTAATGAAAGTGGATTTACCCGCTCCACTTGGCCCGACCAAGGCAACCGCCTCACCTGGCTCCACCTTGACACTGATATGGTTGAGTACCGGCTCATCCCCATATCCAAAACGTACATCCTTGAACTCCACCAGACCTCGCACATCTCCAAAGTGCTTCGGACTGGCGGGATCGATCAATTCCTCAGAACTCTCGGTAATTTCCTCAATTCTCTCTAACGAGGCTTCAGCTTGCTTTAGCTGACCGTGGATAACACCAAGTTTCTTGATCGGATCATAGCAAAGGTACAGAGCCATCACCATAGGCAAGAAGACCTTTAGGGTCATTCCCTCCTGAGCTCCGAGATAGATCGCAAAACTGATTGCCACAGCAGAGACGATCTCCACCATCGGCCCCATGAGGCGGTTGTACTTCACCGTCTTCAACTGGAGCTTGATAAGCTTGTCAGTGTTTTGCTCGAACTGCTCAGATTGACTGGCTTGTAGATTATAGGCACGAATTTCTTGCTGACTGGACAAATTTTCACTGAGCACCGCAGACAAGCCGCCTGATTGCTTCTGCGTCTTGCGAGATCTCTTGACGATCTGACTACCGATCGCACGCAGAGGAAGCACTAATAAAGGCAGAGAACTCAAGGCCAGCAGCATGAACATCGCTCCCTGGTTGCTGAGAGCTGCCATAACAAGATACCAGACCGCACCAATCAGCGTAGCTGGCTGAATCACGAGATCAGCCATCACACGAACCACAGCCTTCTGCATGGCTGCGGTATCCGCCATGACCCTGCTTAGCAGATCCCCTTCGCGATGCTTCTTATGGAAAGCCAGAGACAAATACTGCAAGCGATTGAATGCTCTCAACCTGAGTTGCTCAACCACTCTCAACCCAACATCCGTCAAAAAGTAGGTATTCAGGAACATCATGACCCCTCTCACTAAGAAGACGAGTGGAAGCATCAAACAGGCTGCTACCAGAATCATTTGCTGAGTCAGCTCACCGCCGGTCACATACATCACCGCTTCTTTGAGCCACTCCGGAGGAGGCTGGGTCGCCCCACTCTCATCAACAAAGATCAACGGAAAAACCGCCTCAGACATAAACGGAAGTCCAAACGAGCTGACCACACCGGCGACTACACCAGCCAGCACGGCTCCGATGAACTTCCACTTCATCGGCATCAGCAACTTCCTATATTTACCAAATTTCAAAAGACTGTCTTTCGTTAGGTTTGTTTAGCCAGCAGTGTCTTCCCCTAGCTATCATCAAGCAAGCACGGATTCACACCCGTCCACAGGCATAACGCAGCACACTCAGGCAGTACAAGGTGGCTGTCTCTACCCGCAAGACGATGTTACCCAGCGACACAGGCTCAAAGCCTCCGCTGATGGCAGCATCATACTCAGGCTGGGAAAAGTCCCCTTCTGGCCCGATTAAAAGTTCTACATCCCCAGTAGCTGAGGCATCATTCAGAACTGTGGCCATTTCACGGCTGCGTGGGTCCAGCGCAGCTACAATACTCAGACTGGATCTCTGGCTATTCGCTAACCAGTCTGGAAACTTCCTGATCTCAGCCACCTCTGGCATCCAATCTTGGCCACATTGCTTGCAGGCTTCCAGGGCTACGCGCTGCCATTTCTGGCGCTTCTTCTCATCCGCTTTAACCACTGTATTTTCAGTTACCAGCGGTTGGATAGAGCTGACACCAAGCTCCACCGCCTTCTGAACGATGAGCTCCATATTCCCGCCTTTGGGAATCGACTGACACAAGGACAGCTGCAATCCGCGAGGAGAAAGCTTTTCTTCACCCTGCTTTTCTATGACGACCGCCTCTTTGGAAGCAGAGCTGATCACGCCCTGCACACTGCGCCCCTCGCCATCAAAGACGATCACCTCATCACCAGCCTTCTGCCTGAGCACGCGCACGCAGTGATGCGCCTCGTCCCCTTCCAGGGTAAGGATATCGCCTGACCATTCGGAGGCCGGCAGATAATAGCGGTTCAGTGAGTTCATGGCGAAAAAATAGCTGCCTGACTCGCAGGCAGCTACTCTAAAATGGTTTGGTTCTCTGAAATTCCAGATCTTAGAAATCGAAGAATTTCTTCGCTTTCTCGAAGAAGGATTCCTGCATCGGAGAGTTTTCTTCACCGATAGACTCGGTGAACGCTCTCAGCTTGTCCTTCTGATCAGAATTCAGCTTGGTAGGCACTTCCACCTGCACGGTCACATGCAAGTCACCCTTATAGCCGGATGAGAGATCTGTGATACCTTTACCACGGAGGCGGAAGGTAGTCCCCCCCTGAGTGCCCGCCGGGATCTTGATGGAGGACTTGCCCTCCAGAGTAGGCACCTTCAGTTCACCGCCGAGAGCAGCCACATTGAATGGCATAGGCACTTCACAGTGGAGGTCGGCACCATCGCGCTCGAAGACATCGTGCTCCTTGACGTTGATGAACACATAAAGATCACCCGCTGGGCCACCTCTCAGACCAGCATCACCATTGCCAGAGGAGCGCAGGCGCGTCCCGGTATCCACACCTGCAGGGATGCGGATCTTGATACGTGTCTTTTCTTCCACCTTGCCTTGTCCATGACAGGAGTCACATGGATCTGAAATCGTCTCACCTGCACCACGGCATTCAGGACAGGTGGTCTGCTGTACAAAAATGCCAGCCTGACGAGTCACCACACCTTGTCCACCACAGGTCGTACATGTCTTGACCCCAGAGCTATTGTTGGAGCCCTTACCACTACACTTGCGGCAGGTGACATCCTTTTCGATCTCAAGCTCCTTCTCAACTCCTTGAGCGGCTTCCTCCAGAGTGATCTGGAGATCATAGCGCAGATCGCTACCCGGCTGCTTCATGGAGCCACGGCGACCACCGCGTCTTCCACCACCACCGCCGAAGAACTCTTCGAAACCGCCACCGAAGGCACCGCCGAAGACTTGGGAGAAAATATCTGAGGCATCGTGGAAGCCACCATAGCCGCCGCCACCGCCGCCCATGCCACCTTCGAAGGCAGCGTGACCGTAGCGATCATAAGCAGCGCGCTTGTCCTCATCACTGAGCACCTCGTAGGCCTCACCGATTTCCTTGAACTTGGCCTCAGCCTCGGCATCGTCCGGGTTTTTGTCCGGATGGTATTTGATCGCCAGCTTACGGTAAGCCTTCTTGATCGTCGCTGCGTCTGCATCTCTGGAGACGCCAAGCAAGTCGTAGTAATCCGCCTTAGCCATTACTGAGCAGCCTCCTCTTCTTGAGATTCTTCAGCCCCTTTGGAAACCACCACATTGGCTGGACGTACCAAACGGTCACCCATCTTGTAACCCTTACGCATTACACGAAGAATTTTGCCTTCCTCCAGCTCAGCGCTGACTTCTTGGCTCATCGCATCATGCAGGTTCGGATCGAAATCACTTCCTACGATGACAGGCACCTCCTGGACACCTTGACCTTCTAGGAAGCCTTCCAGCTGCTTCTGCACCATCTGCATACCCATGTAGATCATGGAGCCGCTGTCTTTCTCTGCAGCTTGCATACCCATCGCAAAGTTATCGAGCACCGGGAGAAGCTCTTCAATGAGGCGCTGATTGCCGTAGCGGATGGAATCCTGCTTTTCGCGGGCCATACGCTTGCGGAAATTTTCTAGATCGGCGGCAGAGCGGAGAGCGGCTTCCTTCCACTTCAGAACTTCCGCTTCGAGAGTCACGACCTCATCCTGCTCCTCTTGCTCGATAGCTTCCTCGAGCTCCTTCTCAATCTCCTCGTTGATCTCATCCAAAGTTTTACCAGAGTCATCGACCGTCTGGCCGGAAGTCTCCTGCTCCACGGACTCATCTACGAGTTCCTCTTCAGATACTTGGGAATTATCCTTCTGCATGGCGAAACTCATACCCACTGAAGGGCCAACGTCAACCCCCATAAAATGCATATTCCCTACGAAATGTTACCAAAAAGACTTGTTCGTCTCACAGCTAGCCCCTACTTCGCAGTCAGATGCGCTTCCTCGCGACAAGATTACTGTGCTTGATCGCAGCCTTCACCTTGGTTGAAGGACCTACGGTGACGTACCAAATCTGGGCCTGGGCCAACATGCTCAACGAGCGTATCCCTGAGAGAGGCGTTGCCGATGCCGTGGACTCCACCTTCAGCGGTGAAGAGCCTTGTGAGCACTGTAAGAGCATTGCCAAGCATGAGGCAGAGAAAAAGCGCAAGGAGGCCCCTGTGCCTGAACTCACTCCACTTGCCAAGGCGGTCTCTGCGACCAGCCGCCCTGCCAAACTCACGCCCCCCAGCGCCACTCGTCTCCCCTTCCTGAGAATTGATTTGCTTCTGCTAAATCAGTTCCAGCCAGAACTTCCATTTCCTCCTCCGGATTTCGTCTGATTCATCACAGCTAATCAACAGCCCCATCAGGCCTAGAGCCTGAAACTCCATCTTTGAGCCACTTTCTGAGGCTCATGATGAATCTGACCGTGGACCAAGCATCCACACCCGCGCACTTGCGCAACCGTGTGCCTACTTCTCAGGCACTGCGGAATCCTATCTATTTAATTAAGAGAAATGAAACAAATCGCTATGGTAGCCCTCGCTACCACCCTCGTTACTGCCGCTCACGCCCAAGACAGCAAGAATCCTCTGAGCTGCTGCATTCCGGTTCAGACATCCGCCCGCCCAGACGCCCACGCCCCTATCGGAGTCATGGGTGACCACGTCCACAAACAGGGGGAATGGATGTTCTCCTACCGCTATATGTTCATGGCCATGGATGGCCACCGTGACGGCAACAACTCCCTCACCTCCAGCGAGGTCTACGACAGAGGCTACACGGGAGCGGGCACCAGCATGGACATGCAGATGCACATGCTCGGCATCATGTATGCCCCTACCGACAAACTCACCCTGATGAGCATGTTTAACTACGTCCGCAAAGACATGGATATGGACATGGCTCCCATGATGATGGGCGGCATGCACTCCATGCATTCCATGAGCCACAGCGGCAGCCACTCCAGTGAAGGCCTTGGAGACACCTCCCTCACTGCCCTCTACAGCCTCTACTCGGATAACACCCAGAGCCTGCACCTGACACTCGGTCTCGTACTCCCCACTGCTGACGTGGATGAAAAACAGGATGGTATGTACCTACCTTACGGCATGCAGCTTGGCGGAGGCACCTGGGATGGCATCCTCGGGCTGACCTACCAGCAACACCTCGAAACCTTCTCCTGGGGTGTGCAGGCAAGCACCCGCACCGTTCTTGAGGAAGACAATGAGAGTGGCTTTGCCTATGGTGACAGCTACAGCCTGACCTCATGGATCGCCACGCCTGTCACAGAGTCACTGAGTCTCTCCGCCCGTTTGAACTACAGTTATCAAGAAGACATCCAGGGCCATTATAACGGCATGCACCATCACTCGGCCCCTCAGCATTTCCAAGAAAACTACGGCGGTCATGTGCTGGAAGCTGGCCTTGGCGCTAACTTCATCTTCCAGGAAGGAAGCTTCAAAGGCCATCGCCTAGCGGTAGAGGCGCTCATCCCAATCTATCAAGAAGCCAACGGCATCGGCATGAACCGCGAGTTCAGCGTGATGCTTGGCTGGCAGAAAGCCTTCTAGGCCCCAGAGGAAGTATCTTCCTTTTCTGGCGCGCCTTCTTCCACCTTTGGAGGAGGCGCGTCATTCACTCTGACCGCGTCGCCCAAGTGATCCGGCGTCACCAATCCTGCTGACAGAATCATTTTGGTAGCCCTCTCGATGCTCATATCACAGGGGATCACCTTGTCATCGTCCACGATGAGCATGAAACCCGTCATGGGGTTTGGGCTAGTGGGAATGAAGACAGAGGTCACATCATTCCCCTTTTGTTCATCATGGAAATTTCCTGTCACAAAGCCGATCAGGCGGCATCCTGGACTTGGATACTCGATATAGACTACGCTCTTGAATTTACGGTCATCCCCTAGACCTCTCACCGCGTCGACGAACTGCACCAAGGCTGAGTAGATAAATCCTATGACGGGGATCTTCTGCACCAGCTCGTTCATCCAGTGAAGGACACGCTTGCCGGGCTTGTTGAGCACGGCGATCCCCACCAAAGCCGTCAGAATGATCGGTAGTAGGAAGCGCAGCAAATTCGAGCCATAGAAATCGACGTGCCAGGTTTCGTAGGCTTTGGGTTGGCCTATGAGCAGACTCACAAACTTCATCACCCCCAAGATCATCAGGTCTCCAGCCTTGAGCATGATACGGTACACGATCACCAGCAGCCAGATCGTGCCTATGAAAGGCACCAATGCAGCCAGACCTGCCAGCAGACTGCGGCCAGTATTCTTGACCTGATCCATGGATGGACCATCAAAGGTATGATGCTTTTCAGGATCTTTATTCATGTGTGCTCTACAAACGTCTATTCGTTCACTTCCTTAGCATAGATCTCTTCATCCCCGATGCTCCATACCCGGTATTTGACCAGAAACCCTTCTGGCACGTAAACCACGATAGGAAGTTTGCTATTGTAGCGAATCAGGTAATCATGAAGTGCATCCACGAACCGTTCCTCCATCTTACCACCGCCACGGCGAGTCTGGATAATGCGTCCGTCTGACTCAAACTTGTACATGGGAAAGCCCCAGCCCTTCAGAGTCTCCTCTTTGATGTCGCCCATCATCCTGGCCATATTGGCACTATCGACCATAGCCTTCTTGCCAATCAGCAGCTGCACTTTATGCGTTTCTTCCTTCTCCAGCTTAGGCAGGATGATCACCTGTCGCGTATAGCCTTTTTCAGGTTGGGGGTACTTCTTCAGATCCAGATCATCCGCTTGGGAAACACCTAACACAGCGACAAAGAGAGACAGGAAAACGACGAGACTTTTCATAGTACTATACTGAACTCAAATGCGGCCAAAATCAAACCAATACCCACCGCTCAGCCAAGACTATGCATCATCGTGGGTCTTTTGCTCGCGCTCACCCGCCAGCTTGCGGGGAATGTTCTGCCAGTTCTTCCAGAGCTGAGCCAGGCCACCCACCGGTTCTTTGGGAGCCAGCACCTTGAGCTTCTTGGAGGCAGGAGTGAACTCCACTGTGTGGCAACGCCCGACATATTCCCCATCCACCTCAACAGGGACTTCCCTATCAGAAACTACCTTGAAGTCGTCTGCATGCAGGTACTCCACAGATGAACCCACCAAGTCCAAGACTCCGGCCAGTCCCTTCAGCGAGTCCAAGACAAACTTGTAGCCCGACTCCTTGAAGACAATCAGGTCTAACATGTCATCACAGTTATCAGCTTTGGGGAAGAGCTTCACCTGACCTCCATAGAGAGACCCGTTGCCGACCAAGACAGCCACACCATCAATCTCTCTACCATCCTTAAAGATCACCCTCATTTTCGGAGGGGTATCACCAAGCAACTTCACCGCAGACATCAAGTACGCCAGCGGCCCAAAAACCTTCTTCGACTCATTGGTCGTCTCTTCGATAACCTGCGCGTCAAAGCCTACACCCGCCATCTGAACGAAGGGCTTGCCATTGGACTCAAACAAATCGACCTCGCGCATATTTCCTGCACGAATGACTTCCATCGCCTTGTTCAAGTTGGAACTCTGTAAATTAGGAACAGGGATACCAATTTCACGGGCAAACACATTCATTGTGCCCGCAGGAAGCACTCCAAGAGCCGTATCCGACCCAGCTAAACCCTGAACGACAGCATTCAAAGTACCGTCGCCACCGGCAGCCAAAACTACAGGTTCCCCCTTGTCAGCAAACTTTGATGCCAAGTTGCGCGCATCATCTATATCTCTGGTGGCATAGAGGACAAAATCCTTCGCGTGCTCCATGATAAAACTCAAAGCACGTTTACCCTTCTGACTACGAGCATTCGGGTTAAACAACAAAGGATATCGATGTTCCTCCTCCATCACATTCATATTTCTAGCAGTTATGCGCCTGGCTTCAATCCGAAAGCACGCAATCTTTCGTCCACCAGCTTCTGAGGCATACCTACGACATTGGAGTAATCTCCTATCAGTTTTTCGATAATCATTTCTCCATGCTCCTGGACCGCATAGGCCCCAGCCTTATCCATCACATCGACCTTGCGCATGTATTCACGGATCGTTTCATCATCGAGTTCCTTGAACAGGACCTTGGTCACTTCATGAAATCTCACCTCTCTTCCATGCTCACAAAGGCACATCCCGGAACACACTGAGTGCTCTTTGCCCGAGAGCCGGCGCAGCATTTCTACAGCCTCTTGCTCAGACTTCGGTTTTCCGAGAGGAGTTTCATCAATATATACTAGGGTATCACCCGCCAGCACCACAGCATCTGGATGCATCTCCAGCACCGCTCTCCCCTTAAGAGCCCCATTCAGCTCACACAGCTCTACCAGTTCCATCTCGTGGTCATGCACTTCCTCTGCTGGGGAAAGCACTACCTCGAATTGGTAACCTAGCTCACCGAGCAGTTCTTTTCGTCGCGGCGATCCAGATGCAAGTATCAGCTTCTTCATGCTCCGCACCATAGCGGCTGAGGCACCTCAGTCAATATCCACGACATCGCCTTCCTTGCTCACATAATGAGTGACTTCGACCCTGCAAAAGGAACACACCACTCCCTGCTCTACCCCGGACCCACGTGATTCCACCTGACAGACATCCAGAAAAATATCCCCACCACAACGAGGGCAGAAAAATACTCTGGAGAACATGATCTCAGCGACCGGTCTGACGAGAAACACCGCCAGAATGAGCCCCAAGGCCGCCCAGCCGTTCACCAAGCCAGCACTCCAGAAGACAATCGAGCCTCCCAGAGCCACCATCAGCGTGATCTTCCAGCTTGAGTGCACCCGGCGCCGAAGGTAGGCGTAGTGCAGCACCTCGCTTTCTTGCTTCTTGAATCTCTTGGCCATCTAAACACTCACCCCCAAACTTTTTGCCACCTCATCCACCGCATCCAAGAAGCAAGGATATTTGGGTTTCCACCCTAGCTTAAGCATGCGCCCGTTACAGACAGCCTTATCAGACCACCCTCGCTTGAGATTGGTATTGCGCGGCCCGCTGGGTGGCATGGGTCTGTCAAAATGGTCCGCCAGATAACTATAGACTTGGCGCTGCCTCATCGGACGCGAGTCACAGAGATTGAAAATCTTCCCGTATACTTCGGTCCCAGCCGCCAACAAATGATAGCACCCACTGGCCGCATCCTGATGATGGGTATGGTTCATCCAGCGATTGCCATCTTCCTCCATGACCGCCTCTCCAGTCAGGAAGCGCTTCAGCAGATAAGAGCGTCCATTGCCATAAACCCCTGCTAGACGCACTACAATCCCTCCGGCGTCCAAAACAACCTGTTCGGCCTCACGCAAAAGATCTCCGGTCTCACGTCCCGGCTCCGCGGGACTCTCCTCAGTCACTACAGAACCATCCGTCTGACCATAAACCGAGGTACTGGAGGTAAACAGCAGGGGCAAACCGGAGAAAATCTCTACCAGATTCTTGCATCCATTCAGATAAACAAATCGATAGCTATCCACTCCTCCCCCTCCAGCACTAGCGCAATGAAGGAGGTGCGTGGGAATCTCGATCCGCTCCTTCAATGCCCTCAAAGATTCTGGATTAGACACATCAGCCACCTCATCTGCATTACCACTGCGAGAAACCGTAGTCACTTTCCAGCCGTAGTCTCGGAAGAGATCCGCCGCCACCTTACCCACAAATCCGTTTCCTACTAACAACAGGTGCTTCATCTTACTTGGTATGTTCAGTATAATATTCCACTAGGCCTTCTGTAACCGCATCCACATACTCTCGATAGATAGATCGGCGTAGTTGCCCGTTCACATAGCGCAGACCATCATAATCCCCCATCTGCATTCTTGCATAAGAATCCTTACCATTCATCAGATACGGTTCATAAAAAAGCACCGGACATTCATAAAGTCGGTTCGCTATCAGATTACGCGCCCACAGATAAGGGTTACCGTCCACATTAACCGCACGTGTCGAATTTGGTTCGTACTGATAGGGTGGCAGGCCAGCCTCTTGGACAAAGGCGTTCGCTGCCGCATGAGCTAATTTAGCTTCCTCCTGGTGAATGCCTTGGAGGATTTTCAAGATCATGATGAAGCGCTCATCCTCATGCTCCACCTCACCTGCAGTGTAGGCCCCATTCAGCAGCATGTGGAAATGCTCTTGCTCGAATAAGACAGGGTTCGCTGGGTCAGGCTGAGCATCCGCATTGAAATGGATACAGAGCACGAGATCAGGCTTGAAGGCGTAATTGACGAGTCTTGCTCTGGCTCTGATCTCACCGACTCGATAGAACATACGGTCAGCTTCCCGTTTCACGGACTCTTGAGTTGAGAGTCCCTTGTTGTGCTCCAGCTTTGAATAGGCGTAGTCCTGGTATTGCTCTACCCGGAAAGGATTTACTGGCTCGGTCTTCTCTCTAACCAGATTCACAATAGCCCCTAAAGCCTCCAACTGGTCTTTGAGAGTATTCGCCACCGTGAGAGTCATGTCCCCCTCTTGGACAGGCGCGGCATTTTCATTCAGCAAGAATCTCCGTTGCTCCAGCGCGGCATAGTTGCCACCAATGTGGCCAGGATCAATGGCAATCCGCAAACCCGCCAGTGGCCTGTCACTCGGAGTATCGGCGAGTTCCTCACGTGTTCGCCAGTAGCGTGGCACCTTCTTGGACTCACCTTCCTTCTGGAAAAACAATTCATATTTCTGACTCTCATCCTGATTGTCCGTGCGGATCACCGCAGAGTCTTCACCAATGGCAATCCAGTTTTTCCAGGTATCTCCCACCGTAAAGACCTCCGTCAGCAAGTGGAGAAACTCGTCCTTCCTGATTGCTTCCTGATAGGGATCCAGCTTAGTCCAATCTGGTTTCTCCCCAAGATCGGAGAGTTCCTCGCTGTAGGTCAACGGAATCTTCAGCGGGGGAATCTCCCCCTCTTTATCCACCTTGGGCACCGGGACATTCATCACTTCTTGATCCTTTTCCTGCTTTTCCACCTCAGCGAAATGTGGAACCGTAGGATCCTTACTCGGCGTCATGAGCATCTGCACCACAAAGGCCACGCCAATAGCAAAAATGATCAGCGGCACTTCGAGGGCTAGGTTTCTTCCGGATTTATTCATGGGATTTATTGAACGCGCGATAACGTTTCTAGCTGGTTTCTGTGACTTGTCTATGCTTGGCTAAACTTCGTCACCAAGCAGCCCGATACGGACTACACACCCAAACTAAGACCAAGTCACGAAATGCGCATTCTTTTTTTAGGCGATATTGTCGGAGAACCCGGCAGAAAAGCCGTTATCAAGCATCTGGCCTCTATCAAACAAGACCATGCGATCGATTTCTGTATCGTCAATGGCGAGAATTCAGCAGGTGGCCGCGGCATCAACCAAAAGATCGCCTCTGAATTGTTCAAGGCGGGGGCCGATGTAATCACGACGGGCGACCACGTCTGGGATCAGAGAGAACTTGCCGACTACATCAAAGACCAACCCAACCTTCTGCGCCCGATCAATTACCCGGGTGACGCTCCCGGGGAAGGGCTTGTGGTCCAAGACTCGGACTTCGGAAAAATTGCCGTCCTGAATGCCCAGGGTCGTACCTTCATGGCCCAGAGTCTGGAGAACCCGTTCACAGTGCTTGAGGACACCATCGACAAGCTCCTCGCAGACGGGGTCAAAATCATCTTCCTCGACTTCCATGCGGAAACCACCAGCGAAACCATCGCCATGGGTTTCCATCTAGATGGCAAAGCCTCTGCCGTCGTAGGCACACACACCCACGTCCAGACGGCTGACGAACGTATTCTCCCCAAAGGTACCGCCCACCTGACCGATGCCGGTATGTGCGGCCCAGAAATTTCCGTACTCGGACGGACTGTGGAATCCGTCGTCTTCCGCTTCAAGTCCAGCTTGCCAACACGCTTCCCTGTCGCCAAAGGACCCGTGCGTCTTTGCGGCTGTATCGTAGATGTCGACCCGGCCACCGGACACGCCACCAAGATCGAGCGCTACAGCCGCCTGCTTGAACCATCAGAAATGTAAACTGCATGAAACGCTTCCTCTTTATCACTTGCGCATTCCTCATCAACATTGCTTATGTTGGAGCACAGCAGGTCGAGGAGAAAGTCGACTTCAGTAAGCTCAAACACCCATTAAAGCCGTTCCTCTGGAAAGTGGAGGGCAATGGCCTCAAGAAGCCGAGCTACCTGCTTGGCTCAGTGCACCTAGGTGACCCACGACTACTTAAGTTACATCCGGCTGCCGAGAGGGCCTTTCTCCAGGCAGACACTCTGGCCACAGAGGTAACTTTTGAGAATAATCCTCAAGAAGCTGAACAGAAAGATGAGCCAAACATCACCAGAAAGAGCCAATTTAACCTTAAAGCAGATCTAGGACTCGACCTCTACAAAGACGTCAGCAAAGAGCTCAATACCATTAGCCCAGATCTCGACATCTCCTTTTATGAGACCAAGCAAACCTGGTTTCTTGTCCTCACTCTTCCCTGCATGGAGAGCCTATTGAGCCACCACACCTTCATGGATGAACATCTCGCCAAACGGGCCACCAAGCTCTCCAAGCCTAATTGGGCACTAGAGCCCGATGGAGACTCCATGGACGGGTACAAAGAGCTCAGCGTTTTGGAGGTTCGACAGGCTCTACGAGAATATTTGGCCATGCAAAACGCGGCACGTTCACGCGGTAAGACTCTGGATCAGGAAATAACAGAGGCCTACTTGCTAGGCACCAAGAAGGCTATGGATGAGTTTAACAAACGTATGGAGCCCCACCAAGTCACCTCCAAAGAGCTCACCGAAAAATTGGACCGTGAAATGGACAGGCGCGACCAAGTGATGGTCAAAAGCATCAACAAGAAGTTTCGCTCACACCCAGACCAGTCCCACTTCATTATCGCTGGTTGTGCTCATTTTTTGGAAAGAGAGAGGAATATTCTCAAGCTACTCCGGGAGCAAGGCTACACTGTCAGCCGTATCCTCAAGTGACCTATTCTATTGCGACGGATTATGCCATGTGATTCATCGATCTTGCCGATTGTTTGACCCCACGAGCCGCGTAGAATGAGTAGTGATTCACGATTCCGTGGTCACCACCACACCACCACACTACCACTCATGCTCTCTATCAATTTATCCAAACACCTCAGTGGCCCCGTGGCTTGCTTATGCTGCCTGGCCCTAGCACACAGCTCACCAGCCCAAGCCCGTGAACGAAAAGCCGTCTGGCTCGATGGCAAAGATGATGAAATCAATACCGGTCTTGATGTCGTACGCCCCCCGTGGACGGTCGAGATGTGGATCAAAGGAGATGAAGACCACTGGAAGCCATCAGAAGTCCTCATCGCCTCTGGCCGCTATGCCAAGATCCAAGGTGTACATGAAATCGCCCTGGAGCTCGAAAACGGCATACTCTGTAGTAAGGCAGCCAATCTGAAAGCAAAGCAAGCACTCGATAAAGCTTGGCATCACGTGGCCATGAGTTGCGATGGGAACCAGACCCGTCTATTCATTGATGGAGCACAGGCTGCCATATCTGACTCCTCACTATCTATCCTTCCATCTTCCATCGGGAACCATGTTGATCCCAAGTCCGTCTTTGGCGGCGGCATTGATGACGTACGCGTCTGGAAAGCAGCTCTTGATGCCACCACCCTGAAACAATGGAAGGCTGAGATACCTACAGCGAAGCACCCTCAACGCGAGAGCCTCTATGGCTACTGGTCCTTCGATGACATGAATCCAGAAATGGCGCTCAACCGAGTAGGCAGGGCACCACTCTACTTCCACGCCAGAAATGGCCGCCTTCAATATTATGGCAATGACCCTCACGCCATCACGATCACCCAGAAGCATCCGGATCTGAGCAAAGTTTCTGAGCGTGGCTTCTTATTTGATGCTACCGAGATCCGAAGCGAGTGGCCTATTCCTGCTGGCAGCAAGGCTGTTCCACTGGGCACGCTTCGCCTCATTGTAGAGGGGGGATCAGACATCGGAAAACTAGACAAGCTACAGTTGCACATTGATGGCCACAAGAACATCAAACAGCTCTATCTACACCATTCCAGTGGCCAAGCTGCCATCAGTGGTGCTGCGCTTCTCAAGACAGCCAAGCTCGCTTCCGATGACTCCATCACCTTCTCTTGGTCTCCAGGCGAAGCTCCGAAATTCTCCCCCGGGATCCACTACCTGACTCTCTCTGCCGACATATCGGACAAAGCCCAGCCCGGCAGAGACCTCAAAGCCTCCATCCGCTCTCTATCTATCTCAGGCGAGAGCGTAGACTTCGCCAAAGACACAGCATCTCGACCTAACAAAATACAATCTCCCACCTCTGACTCTGGCGATACTCTGCGGATGCTTAACTGGAACATCTGGCATGGTGGCAAGCATCTCGGACCCGATGGACCCAAACGCATTCTTGAACTCATCAAAGCAAGCCAGGCTGACATCATCACCCTACAAGAGAGTTACGGATCCCAAGAAATGCTCGCCAAAGAGCTTGGTTATCACCTCTATACACCAGACAAAAAGGCCAACCTCTCGATCCTCAGCCGCTTCCCGATCAAGCCTCTGCCCAGCCAGCAGTCTAAGTTTCAATCCTTGGTCGCAGAGGTCTCCCTCCCCAATGGGAAGAAGTTTCTCCTCGCAGACTGGTGGTTACGTTACACCGAGTATAGTGAAGGATCCTACCTAAGCCCTGGAGAAGACACCAAGCATTGGGTCAACGAAGACTCCAAGCTATCCACCAAGGAGGCAAAGGCCATCATTGAGTCTGACCTGCTTCCTAACAATTCATCTAGAAATCTGCCTATGATCCTAGGAGGAGATTTCAATTCGTGCAGCCACCTGGACTGGACCAAAGCAGCCGCAAAATTTCACGGTGGCTACGGCCCGGTTGCCTTTCCAACCTCACAAGTGATGCAGCAATACGGCTTTTCCGACTCATTTCGTGAGATTCATCCTGACGAGGTGTTACGCCCTGACGGCAGTTTCGCAGTCATCTACGGTCATCTACAATATGCGCGTATTGACTTCATCTATCACAAAGGCTGCAAGATCTTGGATTCAGAAATCATCCGCACCCACCCTCAGCTCGACTTCCCCTGGCCTTCTGATCACGCAGCAGTACTGACTGTATTCAGTTTACCCAACTAAACAGACTCACCCGCAAATAAAAAAGCTCCACCAGATGGTGGAGCTTTCAATCTTATAAAGTGACTCTACTTGCTGGATTGCCCCAGAGGGAAGTCCCGCAAGTTCTCCATTTTAGGAGCGATAGGATGCTGTGCGCCCCCAGTCATCTGAGGAACAGCACGAGCCACGTAGCTGGTCAACTCGGTAAGATAAACCCAGCCGTCACTGTTACCCGCCTTCTTGTCAGCCATGCCTTCCAGACCATCAAGCAAGGCAGCAGTGAAGGCACCATGGCCGCCACGGTATGACTTATCTTCGAATGAAGACTCACGTCCGGTGGAAGAGGCCAGCACGACAGTACCCGTACCATCCTCTAACACCTTGACTGCATCTTCCGATGTCAACCCACCGCCTCGACGCTTTTGGCCGATCTGTCCTGCGTGGCAGATATCCAGCAAGACAAGTGCCTTCTGGCTGGGTGGGAGCCTCTCCAAGAAATCTGAGAAGTCTTTCAACTCAAGGCCCGTAAAGGCCTCCTTCATATCACTATCGTGTGCCATGAAGTAAAGCTCCTGATCGCTGCTCACCACACCGTGGCCAGCAAGCTGAATGATGATCAAATCTTCAGAGGAAGCCTGCTTGAGGAAGCGATTCATCTCGATCTTGATATTTCGTACAGTCGCCTCCTTGTTAGTCAGCGTCTTCACATGGACTTCCTTGAAGAGTTTGCCTTCTTGGGATTTAAACATCTTGGCCATTTCCTCGATATCGCGGTCAGCAAAGTCTAGGTTCTGCTCAGGCTTGGCGTAATCTTTGACACCAACTCCAAAGAACCAAAGGTGCGTATTAGCCACCTTCACTTTGGGGCTCACTTTCCTCACCTCGCGTGTCACGGTAACGGTCTGCGGCATGACTGTGGCATTCTTATAGCGAATCGCTACAGTGATCACGTTTGTTCCTTCACTCAAGTTGAAGGTCTCTTCAGCAATAAAGCGGCTGTTCTCCACTTTGGCTGGAACCACTTTAAAGCCACGGGCCTTGCGACCATTAATCGTCCACTCGAGCAGTGGCTCTGGAGCACTCTGAGTGAGGCTCTTGATTTCCACGCGCATCTTGTAGGTCTGATCCTGAGTCGAGGTACCATTGCCTGAGAGCACCTTGATCTCGTATGGAATCTGGAACAGATCCGGGTCAATCTTAGGTCTCACCACCTCCTTCTTCACCACCTTCTTGGCAAAGATAGAGTCCAAGCTGTGAGCAATCAAAGTCGGGTTCTCGTATTTGTCACGAAGAGCTGCCATCGGTAGCATGCGGCTCCCCACTCTCCAGTACACTCGATCTACTCCTCCCTGAGAAGCCGTGAAGTAACCAGCCTTATTGTAGGCAATCCATTCGTCTCCTTTGTAGAGGATGGTTACCACAGCCTCACCTGTATCACGGCGCACAAAGGAAATTTCACCACGGCTGTAGATGGAGCTCACTTTCAGGTTCAGATCGGTGAAAGCTTCATCGAGTGGCACATAAGAACTCTTCGGTGTACGCTCGCTTCGCGGAATAGCATCCCCCCAATCTCCTGTATTGATATCAATCTTATAGAGACTGTTGGAGTATTCATTGGTTGAGACCTCGACGGTGTTCAAGTCTCTGAAGCCTACATAATCAATGCCATTGGAACTGGAGGTTTCAGTCACGACTTTTACCGTGCCTTTGCCCACATCCCAGAGCCTGAGCTTTTTGGAGATGACGGTGCCATGACCGTAGCCGTCGCCCCACTTACTGGAGAAGACCACTTTCTTCTCATCAGCAGAGAGCGCCATACTCTCAAACCCAGGATAGAAGATCTGCCCATACTGGAGTGATCTGGTAGCAGCCGGTACGCGTATCCGTGTTTTTTCCTGACCACTATTTTTATCCAACAGCATGATAGTGAGGTCAGGTTCAGCCCGCCGCTCCTTGGTCCAATAATTACTATATCCGACCGCCAATGTAGTCTCTCCAGCTTCGATTTTGCTAATCAAGCGGTCTTTGTAGCGCCCAAGTTCGGTTCGGCGGTAATTGACCAGATCATACTTCACCAAGATACTCTCAGCAGTCACAGGATTATTGATCACCCCATAAAGTTCACCTTCTGCATGAACATGCCCTGCACTCGAGTAAGCCAAAGCATCACTCCAGCGGTGGACCTGTCTCCCGGTCTTGATGTCCCAGAGACTCACCCCTTCACCGCCAATGACAGCGATCATGTGAAGCTTCTCGAAGGCGTAAATAGAATCAATCTCAGACGCCTCACCCGTGACAAAAGTCAGGTCTTGGTTAGAGAGCGATCTTCCTGGCACGTATCTGGTGGTATAGAGACCTGGTCGGTCATAGGCGTAGCGGGATTTGCTATTGGCTTTCCAGCCGCCACTGGTGATCAATTCCTCACCATTCTCCCCCCAGAAAGTTCGCATCTTGAAAGAGCCTGCCTCTGATTTCGCAAAATTGGTCGTTCCGCGCTCGAAATCTACATAACCCCAATTACCTGAGTGGATCCCCCCACCGGCAACCAAGTGAGGATTGCTTGGGTGAACGGACATCGGGCTTGGGCAAAAACGCTTCCCTCTGCGTATCGCTTCATACCAGAATGACTGCAGTCTTGGCTTTGCCTCCCTCAGTGTGTCCCAATCCAAAATATATCCTGGATCACAGCTGATATAGACATAGCTGGCATCGCTCGATGATGTCATGTCATGAGCGTATTGAATCTCAGGAACGTGAATTTCTTCTACCTGACCAGTATTCACATCTGCCAAGTAAACCCAGCCATAGCCAGTCTTCGGCAGCATGGCGATGTGGCTCCCACCCTTCGCGAAACAAATACGGGAGCAATTACCGCCACCTGAATAGGTGATCGATCTTACGACTCGGCGTGCATGGACATCATAAATATGGCAGTGCTGGACAGAGGAATAAGCCACGTAACGTGAATCAGGCGACCAAGCAGATCTAATCAGCGATGAATGGGCTGAGTAATTCGGCACAAAGTCCACCAGAACACCTGTGCTGGCTTCTACCAGCATGCCGACCTCAGCATCATTGCTACTTTGGCAGACAAAGATGTATCTACTATCCGGCGAGAAGGACATACTGGAGTAACTCGCATCAATGGAATACAGCTTCACCCACTGTTGGGTATCCCAGACATCACCATTGGTCGCGATCAATAGCTTTCCATCAGGGCTCGTTGCTGTGATATTGTTTTTGAGAACACCTGTAGCCACGAGATCAGGGCGACTGGAATCCCCCATGAGGTTCAGCTCCACACGCCTATTGAGAGCTCTACCTCTCTCACTCAGGTTTGAGGCCACAGGCCTTCTAGATCCATAACCGTCCCACTCCATACGTCGGAGTGGAATCTGGTAATTGTTAGCCAAATAGTTCACGAGACTCTTAGCACGTTTCTTAGACAGAGGCTCGTTGATTTTATCCCCGCCACGACTATCAGTGTGTCCCTCAATTCTGAACACGAGACTTTCGTACTTGGGATTATTAAAAATATCGAGAAGCGGGCGAAGCCTGGAGGCAGCATCACCAGGCAGCTCCGCCGAACCAGTCGCAAAGTTGAGCTGCATGGATACACCCTGACGACCAAACTGCCCCTTCCAGTTAGCAATCACTGGATTCGATTCCTCGTAACGCTTCTTGTGATCGACCACACGCTCCATGACTCCGACTTGATACAGGAAATCATTGACCCATTTCTTGGAAACTCCATCAGACTGGCGTGCACTCTCGGCAGCAGCCCTCGCCTTGCCCATATCACCAATATTGAAATACAACTGCGCACGGGCAGTATTAACCAGAGCCTTTGCCTTGTCAGTCATATCAGGCATTGCCTCTATCGAGTCAAAAGCCTGGAACGCCAAGCTATAGTCATGCCTTGCAGGCCCCAGATAATAAGTGGCCCAGTCCACGATAACTGATCGGCGCTCATCATAGGCAAAGGTCGCAGCTGCCGATTTTTGAAAAAGTCGATTCGCGCTCTCCAGATCTCCCACCCTGGCACAGAGTATGGCACGCTCGCGATACCATTTCCAGTCAGGCACACTCGGCTCGCGAGAAGAGAACTTTACCAGCTCTTTGAGACGGTAAGACGGCACCAATTTCTTCTGTCTACGCGCCTCATTACTTCTCAATTGAGTCCCGTCATAGGGCTGGAACCAGAGATTATTGAGTAAAGCCAGCGCTTTCCCAGACGGGTCTGAGCGCAGCACGCCACCGCCAAAAGATTGATAGAGAATCTGGAAGGCGGGCATACTCATGCTTCCTGAGCGTGTATCCAGATCATACAACATTTGGGCATAGGATGAAGCCCACTCGCAGACCTGCATTGCTCTCAGCTTATCCTGCTTTTGCATGGTCGCGCGCTCAATTTCTCCAAGGAAACGATGAATCAGCGGCTCCCTAGTCATGCGCTGGGCATACTTGGCTTCTGGATACAGTTTTGAATTCCCCCTCAGCTGCATCAGCAGGCTAAAGTCAAAGCGATTCGGCCACTTGGCCATATCGATACGCCAGATCTCATCAATCAGGCGCTTGGCCTCTTTGTAGTTTTTGGTGGTGTAGGTGTGATAACGAGCTTCGGCGAGCTTATAGCTGGCCAACAGCTCTTTCACCAATGCTGGATTTTGCTGCTTCAGCTTCAAATTAACATTCCAGTACTCCTGACTGCAATCGATCGAGGAAAGATAAGACAACTCCCCTTCTTCATAGCAGACTTTGACTGCTTCAGTACGATACTCTACAATTTTGGGATCATCATCTCCAGCTGTCGCGGCACGGTTAAGCGCAGCCAGACACTTCATCCACCCTTTCGCCCTAGGGTCCTGAATCACCTTCGTATACAGCTCGACGGCCTCTGGATCTCGGCCATTACGGGACAGCACCCACGCTTTGCATAGAAGCCCCTCTACATCATTGCCTCGATGAGCTGCGAGAAAATAGCGAATATTCGCACGGTCTCCCCGCATACTTGTCACCTCTAACAAGGTGCTTGAGCTATAGTCTTTATAGGCCGAAGGATCTGAGAAGTTGAGGCTCTGTGAGAGTGCCCCGAGAGTACTGCCTAGCCATGACAACGCAGTTGCCAGAATCAGTGCTTTTACTTTCATGGTATTGGGTGGGTAAGGGTAGTAAGTTTGAAAAATCTTTTATCGGAAACGAATGACCAGAGGCACACACTGCTCTTTGAGCCTCTTGGAAGTGAAGCGTACCTCGTTATTGATATACTGAATTTGATTAGTTGGGACGGGAGTGATGCCCAACTTATTCAACTCTTCGCGAATCACGACATCTATAGAGAGGTCTTTTTGCACAATTGCCTTCCCCCGAACATTGATAGCCTTGATCAGCTTATCCAAATCCACCTCTTTGTTAGAATAGAGAACACACAGCTCATTTCTCCCAGGCGTATCCTCAATCTCGATGAAGTGTTCCTCATCAGGAATAGGCACGTAGTTTTTTTTGTAAGGGATCAATGAGGACACCCGAGGGGCGTATGGAAATACGGCCGAGGCCTGACCAGATTCATCAAAGCCGAAGGCATAGAGGTGCACTGGAGATTGGTTCTCCAGATAGAGCCTGAAGCGAGTTCCTGCCAGCCAGTTCTCATCTAGGGTGTATGCTTGTTTAGCAGGATTGTGCTTCACTGTCATACGCTGGCCTTTCTCCGTCTCCATGACGATTGCCCCTGATAGATTATCATCATAACTCGGAGGATTCACCATCGAGTAGGACTGCACCACGAAGCGCGCATAGTCCTCATACTCCACCCAGCAATAGCCACCGTTCCCCCATGAAGTCCCCCAAGAGTTGATCAGCAGAAAAGCTCCATTCCTTCCCACCTTGTCATCATAGCCCACCACACACATAGCATGCCCCTTGTATTTGCCATCACGCATGAAGTTGAAATCGATGACAACTTGTCGCTCTGAGGAACTGGGGACATACCGACCATTTTTCGGTTGGTGAAAGCTCTTTTCAAGATGCATGCTGCAAAGCACAGGCTGTTTCTCAGCCAGGGCCTTCTTTACTGGAAGAACTTTGTTATTACTGAACGGCTCGTGAAGCTTGAGATAACCGTATATCTTATAGGGCTCGGTGATATCACGGTACTTGTCCCAAGCCGTGAAGCTACAGTTAAATTTCAGTACCTGTGCCTTCAAAGCTCCTTTGCGCTTCATCAGTGAGAGAGCGCTGGGAACGCTTGTCCCCTGGTCACATCCTCCAGTACTCCGAATCTGGTTGTAGACGAATGAGGGGGAGAATGCTTCTTTAGTATTCTCACTCTTAGAACGCCTATCCGCTGAAATTGCCTCAAGAATCGTCCTCCCATGGTAGGCGCTGGACCATGCGGTGCATGTACCATGATTCCCCTGATCACCCGGAACTGGGCAATACGGCCTGAGGTCCACGCGGCTTGGCAAATCTTCGAGACTTCTTTTTGCGATTCGACTAAGCTGAGGTTGCTGCGCGTCCTCCTCCAAATCCACAATGGCCCCAAGCTTCTGGACCTGGCCAAACAACGATCCGGCCGACAGCAACAAACATGAGGTTAGAGTGATGCATAGGCTTACAGATCTCTGTACCTTGGGTGTAAGCAACAACGAAGGGGGTAGGTTCATGGGAAAACGTCTTAGCGTGAACCCTTCATAGCGTCAACCTCCTAGCTGTTCATTCACCTCCTCAAACACAAAAAACGCCCCACATTACTGCGGAGCGTTTTCATTATTCTGTTGTTTCTGCGTAGCAGCAAGGAAACTAGAGGAAGTCCGGGATCACATCATCCAGAGCATTGATCAGCTCCTGGATGCTCTCTTCAGTCTCGTTACCCATATTGGAGAGACGGAATGTCAGGCCCTTCACCTTGCCGTAACCACCGTTGATCAGCAGGTTGTGCTTCTCACGCACGGCTTTCACGAAAGCTGAGACATCTATATCCTTGTTATTCTTGAAGCAGACCAGGGTCTTAGACTCATGACCTTCTGGCGCGAAGTTCTCGAAACCGTGCTTGGCACCCCACTCACGAAGCATCGCATTGAGCTTTTCGTGGCGCGCGTAGCGGTTCTCAAGGCCTTCCTCAACGATGGAGTGAACCTTTTCGCGAAGAGCATAGAGAAGCGCGATACTCGGTGTGGACGGAGTGTTGTTGGCTGCGTCCGCCTTTTCAAATTCGAGGAAGTCGAAGTAGTAGCCACGCCCTTCTGTAGTACGAGCACGCTCCAGGGCAGCCTCGGAAACACCAAAGACAGCGAGACCCGGAGGCAATGCGAGCGCCTTCTGCACACCGGCAAGAAGCACATCGATACCAAGCTCGTCCATTGGAGTAGGAACGGCAGAGAATGAGGAAACCGTGTCGACGACGAGCAATACGTCATCAAAGCTTTTCACCACTTCCGCGATCTCCTTAAGCGGATTCATCACGCCAGTGGATGTTTCGTTGTGCACCAAAGTCACGGTATCAAAACCGCCTTCGGCCAGCTTGGCACGGACAGCTTCAGGGTCGATGGCTTCACCCCACTCGACCTGGATCTTCTCAGCATCCTTGCCACAGCTTTTCGCCACGCCGTACCATTTGTCGGAGAAAGCTCCGCAGCAAAGGTTAAGGACCTTCTTCTGAACAAGGTTGCGGATAGCTGCTTCCATCACACCCCAGGCGGAGGAAGTAGACAGGTAAAGGTTACGGGAGGTTCCAGCGATCTTCTTGAGGTCTGGCTGAATGTCAGCATAGAGCTCTTCGAAATCTTTACCACGGTGGCCGATCATCGGCTCTGCCATGGCGGCATAGGTTTCCGGCGCGATGTCTACCGGCCCCGGAATGAAAAGTTTTGGCTTCGGCATAGGCGCGCATTGTCTCCGCAACGCGCCAAATGTCAAAAACTAGCACACAGATTTCTGTCAGTAATGAGCGTGATTAATAACTCCCCAAGCGAATAAAAGAGAACTAGTTCGTCTCCTTATCTTTTCAAGTTAGCACTCACACATGCCTCGCAGCGCCCTCACCTGAGCGAACCGCATCCGCGTAGGCAATCGCTGCCGCCTTGGTATCGGCGGCCACATTGGCACGCACGGTCGCGAAAGGAGGCACAAACCAAGGATAGGCTCCCACAATATCGGTGATCACCGCCACCTCACCATCACAATTTGCGTTTCCACAACCGATGCCAATGGTGGGCACGGAAAGCTTCTCGGTAAGCATCATCGCAGCACTCCCCACAACACTTTCCAAAACAATGCCGAATACACCGGCCTCTTGAAGCGCCAGACAACCCTCGAGAATCGCTTCAGCCTCGCTCTCGCTCTTGCCTTTCTTCTTGTAGCCTCCCTCTTCGAGAACACGCTGAGGCAGCATACCCATGTGCCCGAGCACTGGTATCCCGGCATCCACAATCGCTTTCACCTTCGCTTGCTGGCGCACACCGCCCTCCAGCTTCACAGCATCAGCACCCGCTTCATGCAGACGCTTGGCATTTTCCACGGCCTGCTCAGGAGTATCGTAGGAATGAATCGGCAGATCTCCCACAATCAGAGCCATTTTCGCCCCTCTGGCCACGGCTGCCACATGGTGCAGCATGTGATCCATGGTCACATGCGTGGTATCTGGGAACCCCAGTACCACCATACCCAGAGAGTCCCCCACCAAAATCAAATCCACCCCCGCCTCATCAAGCAACCTACCTGTGGCATAGTCATAGCCCGTCAGAGAAACAACCGACTGCTTGCCCTTCATGGACTTGATCCGCGCCGCTTTACTTTGATGCTCTTTCATAGCTTTGTATCTAGAATATACTCTACCAAACCGATTGTACGAGTGTAAGCGGACGCTCATCGGAATCCAAATAGCGCATGTGCTCGGAGATCGTCGCATCATCGCCCGGCAGAACCAGGTTTGGCCTAATGTCATTCAAGGGCTGAATGACAAACAAGCGCTCAATCAATCGAGGATGAGGCACCGTCAAAATGTCACCATCAAGCCTCTCGTCTCCGAAGTAGAGAATATCGATGTCGATCACGCGCGGCGCATTCTCTACCGGAGAGGGCTCACGTCCCATGTGGAATTCAATCCCCTGGGTCTGGCTCAGGAGTTGGTGCGGAGTCCCAATGTAGTCAATCTCGATAACCGCATTGAAAAAGTCAGGAGAATCATTGGGACAGAGGACTGGCTCGCTCTGATAGATCGGCGATTGAAGATACAAGGACTCAGGGTCCACCAGCTTGCGCACTAAGTCCCGCGCCGTACGCAGATGCGTAAGACGATTGCCCAAGTTTGAGCCCAATGCGATTCCGACACGGGTAGCCATAGTTTGAAGGATAGAGTTGGGGGGAGTATACGGGCCTGTTACTTCAGACCTAACACATCCTGCATGTCATACAGACCAGGGGCACGTCCCTGCAACCAAATGGATGCCCGAACAGCGCCGGATGCAAAAGTCAGTCGGCTGGACGCCTTGTGAGTGAGCTCTACACGCTCCCCATCAGCGGCAAACATGACGGTGTGATCTCCCACGACGTCACCACCACGCAGAGTGTGCATACCGATCTCCTTCGGTGGACGAGGACCAATGTTCCCCACACGGCCATGTGCCACATCATCCTCATAGGAGGTATTGGTTTCCTCATTGAGGATTTCCAGCAGCCTGCGGGCAGTACCGGAAGGAGAGTCGATCTTGTGCTTGTGATGCATTTCAGTCACCTCAATATCAAAACGGTCATTCCCGAGGATCTGAGCTGCTTTCTGAGTAAGGTAAAACAGAGTGTTCACACCGATAGAATAGTTGGCGGCAAACACGATCGGTAGCTTCTTGGAAGCCTCAATGATTTTCGCCTTCTCTTCATCCGTATGACCCGTGGTACCGATCACCAGTGGAGTATTGGTCTCAAGAGCTGCATCAAGCACGCTCTCGGTAAAATTATGGACCGTAAAATCAATGGCAGCATCAACACCATCGAAAGCATTGATCAGGTTCTCACCATGGTCATGAGTCTTGGCGACTTCACTGCCACTGTCAGCAGTAGCTGCTTCTATGAGAGCCTGCCCCATTCTTCCAGAGCGCCCTAAAATCAGTAGTTTGGTCATCGTCTTGTTTAGGTAAAGTTATACGGACTGAGTCTAGATCAGATTGTAATCGCTGAGAAGAACGCGAACTTGCTCAAGCTTATCGCCTTCCAGAGCGACCATAGGAAGCCTGATTTCCTCAGTGCAGTAGCCCATCAGAGCCGCAGCGGCCTTAACAGGAACTGGATTGGTGTCAATGGCCATCAGATCGTTGAGCAGGCAGGAATACTTCTCCTGAAGTTCTTCCGCCTTGGCTACATCGCCCGCATTCATGGCGCGAATCATTTCTGAAACAGGTCCAGGAATAATATTGGAAGCTACAGAGACGGCACCGCAGGCACCACGCTTCATCATTTCCAGAGTGATCGGATCATCACCGGAGAGAATTTCAAAACCTTCTGGCAGTGCGGCCTTGAGCTCATCCACACGCTCGACTTTACCGCCAGCCTCTTTGATCGCCACGATATTATCGCAGTCAGCAGCCAGTCTACCAGCTGTCTCTGGAGCGATTTCAACCACGGAACGACCAGGCACGCTGTAGAGCATGATCGGGAGAGTGGTGCTTTCAGCCACCGCTTTGAAGTGACGGTAGAGTCCTTCCTGTGAAGGCTTGTTGTAATAAGGAGTCACTTGCAGAGAGCCGTCCACGCCAAGCTTCTCAGCGGCTTCGGTCAGCTCAATGGCTTCAGACGTAGAGTTCGCTCCGGTACCAGCAATCACCTTGATGCGGCCTTTGACTGCATCGACAGCGATGCGGATCACCTCCAGGTGCTCCTCTGGATCGAGAGTCGGAGACTCACCTGTGGTGCCGACGGGCACGATACCCTCGACTCCAGCTTCGATCTGCTTTTCTATCAGTTGACGAAATGCCTCCTCGTCGACTTGGCCATCGCGAAAAGGAGTGATAATTGCAGTATGTGTGCCAGCAAACATGCTGCGCACCGTACGCCAGCGGCGACACTAGTCAAGCGGGATGCTCATCATCTACTCACTCAATGAAAAGATAACTATTTTAAATGCCGCTATCCTTCCAATTCCTGTATAACTACACGAACCATGAAAACACTGATTTTCTCCCTAGCAACCTTAGCCTCAATCAGCCTAAGCCCCGCAGAGGAACTGCAAACCCTATTGGAACAGGGCAATTTCGCGCAAGCCACCAGCACCTACGGCAGCGCAAAGACCAACCAAGCTCGATTCACGAAATCAATCTGCACTCTGGCAGGCGCACTGGAAAAGGTAGCGCAGGAAAATTACAGGTTCGGCCTCATCAATCAGCCAGACCTTGATGCTGGTCTAGGTTTGTCCCTGCCCATCCCTGAAAATCCTGATGCAGAAAGCATCGATTATAAAAAATTTCGCACGATCATTTCTGATTTCCATGAAAGTCTCCACGAGATAGAGGCTCACCTAGCAGAAGAAGATGGCACGGAATTCAACCTTCCACTGGACCTGACTCGCATACGGATCGATGTGAACAAGGACGGCAAATATGTGCCGTCTGAATCCCTCATCTCCTTCTTCATGCAATGGCAGGGAGAAGAACTAGAAGACGGGAACGAGCTACCGAACGGTTTGGTTCATTTTGACCGTGGAGACCTGCTCTGGCTAAGGGGCTACACCCAGATCATGCTCGCCACAACCGATTTCATCCTGGCGCATGACTTTTCCTCACCCTTTGATGTCTACGCCCGCAATTTCTACAGTAACTACAAAAGTTCCCTGCCACACCTCCCTAACAAAGGCTCCATCGAACCTTCAATCGCGGACGCCATTTCCTTTTTCCACCAACTGTCCCTCACAGTCACTGAACCTGAGCGACTGAAAAGCTCACGCCAACACTTCCTCAATATGGCTAAAAACAGCCGGGAAATGTGGAAAGCCATTCTTGCTGAAACGGATGACCAGCGTGAGTGGCTGCCCTCCCCCAAACAGAAATCAGTCATTGGAGTCCCAATTACAGAAGAGATGGTTAAAGGCTGGGACGACTTCCTCAATGAATGGGAAGCCATTCTGGAAGGAAAAAAGCTCATCCCTCACTGGCGATTCCCTGGTAAAGGCATTAACCTAAAACGTGCTTTCGATGAATCCAAGCACACGGACTTGATTCTGTGGCTTACCGGAGAAGCCGCTGCCCCCTATATTGAGGAAGGTGAAGTCACTCAGGGAGACTTCTGGAGACAACTCAATGAGACCTTCGGCCAGAACTTCCTCCCCATGTCTTTCTGGATCAACTGAAGCAGATTTCCCAAACTATCCTGACATGGACGTGTCTATCCATGTTAGGATACCCCCATGCCCAACCCGGATAAATGGACAGCGCTAGAAGAGCGCATGGCGAAACTCGGCATCTCAGTAGATGATCTGACTGAGAAATTCATCCGTGGTTCCGGCCATGGCGGGCAAAAAATCAACAAGACCTCATCCTGCGTCTATCTCAAGCACGAGCCATCTGGTATCGAGATCAAATGCCAGGCTGAGCGATCGCGAGAACTCAACCGCTTCATTGCCAGAAAAGAACTTTGTGACCGGATTGAGGAAATCCAACTCGGCAAGAAATCAGCACGCCAGCAGGAACGGGAAAAAATCCGCCGCCAGAAGCGCCGCCGCTCACGCCGCGCCAAGAACCGGATGCTCGATGACAAATCAAAACACGCCCAGAAAAAGAATCTCCGCAAACCACCCGGGCGTTACGACTGAAATTTGGCTTTCCTCACCGCAGCCTTGCCTCCAAAGTACCGCCATGCAGCAATACCTCGACCTTCTCAGAGACGTTCTGGAAAATGGCGAAGAACGCCATGACCGTACCGGCACCGGCACCCTCTCCGTCTTTGGTCGACAGGCCCGCTACGATCTCCGCAAAGGATTTCCCTGCCTGACCACCAAAAAGCTGCACCTGCGCTCCATCATCCATGAGCTGCTCTGGTTCCTCAAAGGGGACACCAACATTTCCTACTTGAAGGAAAACGGCGTACGCATCTGGGATGAATGGGCAGACGAAAATGGTGACTTGGGCCCCGTCTACGGCCAGCAGTGGCGCGCCTGGGCCAAGGAAGACGGCTCCACCATCGATCAGGTCGCCCGCCTCATAGACGACCTGAAAAACAAGCCACACTCACGCCGCCACCTCGTTTCCGCCTGGAACGTGGGCAAGGTCGATGAAATGGCCCTGCCTCCCTGCCACCTGCTATTCCAGTTCTACGTTCACGAGCCCTCAGCTCCCGGAGAAAAGCCCGGCCTTTCCTGCCAGCTCTATCAGCGCTCTGCGGATCTTTTCCTTGGCGTCCCTTTCAATATCGCCTCCTACGCTCTCTTTACCATGATGATCGCCCAGGTGCTGGACTACACCCCGCGTGATTTCATCCATACCTTTGGAGACCTTCACCTCTACAAGAATCATCTGGACCAAGCCCGACTCCAGCTCACCCGCGAGCCACGCGAGCTTCCCACTATGTGGGTCAACCCGGAGATCAAGGACATCGATGCTTTCACCTTCGAGGACTTCCGCCTCGAGAACTACGATCCCCATCCGCACATCAAGGCTGAAGTATCCGTCTAGTCTGGCTCCGTGACTAATCCCTATCAAGCACCAGAGGCACCACCAAAGCCATCCCCTCCCGTCCGAGAGGACCGCTTTACTCATATCAATAAGATCGTGCGCTGGTCGCGCTCCATGGTATTTGCTGCCTTTGTGGTATTAGCTCTCGTAGGCGGAGACACAGAATCCGCCTGGGGAACCATCCGCACCGTGCTCATGATTACGGCAGCATCTATCATTGGCCTCTCCCTGTTCTCGACCATACCTCTCTGCATCTGGGGCTTCATCCTCGGCATGCGCGATGCACGGAACAGCAAGAAACCCTGGCAGTAATCCCGCAATCACTTGAATTCCCCCGTTCTGATTTTATCATCCATTACCTAAAATAGATTATGATCCCACGCAAAGGCTCCAAAGTCATGTGTCTCGATGACGTCCAGTACCGCTGGATTGCATACTCCACTCCAAAGGGGACGGAAGTACGCATCGAGGCAGCTGAAATCCCCGGCTCCCAAATGCTCATCGCCCAGGTCCCCAAGCTATTCAACCTAAAATGGATCCCGGACATTATCGACTTCGGTCTTGAGAATGGCTGGGAGGCAGGCGACGAGGGCGAGCCCCTTTACATCCGCAAGAACCGTGACACCTTCCGCCTACTGGAGGACCACGAGATCCCGGAATAACTCACTAACTAGCTGAAACGACCAACAACCGTACACTATGATCAAATTTCTTCACACCCGCATCCGCGTTTCCAATCCGGAGCAATCCATCGACTTCTACACCAAACTCGGCTTTGAGCTCGGTGACCAGAAGACATCCCCTCAGGGCAACCAGCTCGCCTTCCTGCACCTCCCAGGATCCGAGCACTTTTTGGAACTCACCTACTCACCGGAATATAAGGTAGAGTTCCCAGAGGACCTCATGCACACCTGCGTGGGCGTCGATGACGTGATCGCCTACTGTGACAAGCTGGAGAATGATGGCATCGAAATCTGGCCTGGCGACTGGCGCACGAAATTCGCCGACCCAGCCAACCGTCAAATGGCCTTCGTGACGGACCCCGATGGATACGAGGTCGAAATCCTTCCAAACAAGTAGGACTTCGCTTATCACAGCTACTTTCAACCGCCTTCACCTTGTATCACAGGTGAAGGCGGTTCTTTTTTTACCCCTCTCATTTCTCTCTATCCGCTATAATTCTTAGTGTTAAACTCTACATTCTCATGCTAGTTCTCTCGCGCCAGGGAGCGCCCTGATCTCCATGAGCCTCCGCAAAGCATTTCCCACACCATGCACATCTCCATTCTAGACCTTTTCAGTATCGGTATCGGCCCTTCATCTTCCCACACCGTGGGACCGATGAAAGCAGCCTGTGAATTCGTCAACTCACTCAAGGGCCAAGGTCTGACTGACAAGGTAGCCAATGTCCGCTGCGACCTCTATGGTTCCCTGGCCGCTACCGGTAAAGGCCACGGCACCGGAACAGCCCTCATCTTTGGATTCATGGGCGAAATGCCTGACTCCATTGCCGTAGAAACCATGGAATCACGCCTTGCCGAGCTCGAGCAAACACAGCAGATCACCATTCCAGGCGGCAAAACCATTACCTTTAACCCCAAGGAAGACCTTGATTTCCACCGCCTTCAGCCACTCCCGCTTCACCCGAACGGCATGCATTTCTCCGCCCGCGACGCTGAGGGCAATGTAGTCAGCGAGGAAATCATCTATTCCATGGGCGGCGGCTTCATCTCTACTGAGGAAGAGCTCAAGAACCCTCCCAAGAAAGGCAACACCATTCCAGGACCTCACCCCTTTGATAACGCGGATGACCTCTTGGAAATCTCCCAGTCCCTCGGCTGCTCGATCTCTGAGATCATGCTAGCCAATGAGAACGCGCTACGCCCCGAAAAGGAAACACGTGCCGCTCTCGATAAAATCTGGGCAACGATGCAAGAATGCGTCCGCAATGGCATCAACAATGAAGGCCAGCTCCCCGGCGGACTCAAAGTAAAACGCCGCGCCAAGGCCGTACATACTCAGCTTACCACCCGCGCTGAATCCACCCTATCGGATCCTCTTTCCGTTCTCGATTGGGTCGGCCTCTACGCACTGGCGGTTAACGAGGAAAACGCAGGTGGCGGCCGTGTTGTTACGGCGCCAACCAATGGTGCAGCTGGCATTATCCCGGCAGTGCTCCATTACGCCACCCGTTTCAAGCAATCTCCACACAAGGACGGTGTCCACCGCTTCCTACTCACCGCGGGAGCCATCGCCATTCTCTATAAGAAGAACGCTTCCATCTCCGGAGCTGATGTCGGCTGCCAGGGAGAAGTCGGCGTGGCTTGCTCCATGGCGGCCGGTGCTCTCGTGGAATACCTGGGCGGCACCGCTGAACAAGTCGAGAATGCGGCCGAAATCGGCATGGAGCACAACCTTGGACTTACCTGTGACCCGATCGGCGGCCTGGTTCAAATCCCATGCATTGAGCGCAATGCGATGGCATCCGTAAAAGCAATCAACGCGGCCCGCATGGCGATGAACGGCGACGGTACACACTTTGTCTCGCTAGATAAGGTCATCCGCACCATGAGAGACACAGGACGAGACATGCAGGAAAAGTATAAGGAAACGGCACGTGGCGGCCTCGCGGTCAATGTGGTCGAATGCTGAAGAGCGTTTACCTATCTGCTCCAGAAAGCAATATCCCCAACTCTCCTCTTTCTAACACTTTAGATTCTATAGCCACCTTGGCTGTAGAATCTTTTCTTTTCCTAGCACTCATTCAATCGGCTGAACGTACATCTATACCTGATAAGCCTTGTAATCTAACAATGAACTAAAAGAGAACGCGCTTACTCTATATACGCTGCATCCAGATACTTTACTTATAGATCCATTGAGAAGGAACACCAACAAACACTACATACTACATATAAACTAGTTATAAACACAATAGACTCAAAACAAGTTGCATATTATTAACTAGTTAGAACTTGAAAAATCTTATCAGATGATTAGATAATCTTGGTATGGCGAAAGCAAAAGTGAACAGTGTGAGTCGAGGCAAACGTTATTCTACAAAAGAAAAGGCTGAAATCCTTACCTTCGTAGACAGACATAATGCCGAAAACGGCCGTGGCGGGGCTGCAGCAGCATCCCGCGAATACAATGTTTCTCAGCTTACCATCGGCAACTGGCTCAAAGATGCGGGATCCCCATCACCCCGCCGCAAAAAGACAGATGCCGACATTTCCAGGGTCCTCAAGCGTCTTGGCGATATCCACAAGGCAATGGCCAAGCAAGAAGAAGAGCTTGATAAGTTGCGCAAGGAATACGCAGCCCTGAAATCTAAGCTGTAGAAGCACCAATAAGCTAGCCCCCTTTATACGAAAAGAACCATCAGGAATGCCTGATGGTTCTCTTGTTTCTAGTTCACACTTACTTGACGAAATTCTTTATCTGGCGCGCACTGGGGGCGCCTCAGCAAAAGGAGAAGCATTACGCCTGCGCTCCAGCTCCCTCTTACTCCACTTCCAAGGGTCGACACCTTTCTCGGTAAATACAGCCATGCCAATGACCCCCACATTGCGGGTCGTATTATGACGCAAGTTGCTATACGAAGCGCCTACCGTGGAAAACTTGAAAGCTGCTACAGCATCTTCACTCGTGCGAAAACCATCCACAGTGAGCGTATGGCCGGGAGAAACTATGTAGCCGCGCTTGGCAAAGGAAGCAGGCTTTCCATCCATCACATCCAGGCCATCCACACTAAGAACGATTTCCAAGCGGGAATTACTCAGGTTTTTCACCACCAGGGAGTAGTTCTTGCCCATGCTGCCAACGACAAACCGGTTGCCCCTGCCATAGACGTTCTTACTGTAACCCCAGCCACTCTTGATCCCCCATTCGACTAATCCCCCCTTGGCCTTCACTAGACCGTTGTTCGTGCGCGTGTCTGGCCCAGCCATCGCATCCACCCCTTCTGCATCATTGTAGAGGATTTTCTCTACGGCATTTGGTTTGTCTGAACTGCGTTTGAAGTTCGTGTAGCTGATCGGCGACTCGACCTCATTGCCCCAGCTGGTCCCCAAGCCGGGCCTCGGCTCGGCATGAGTCCTTTTTTGAGCATAGCTCGCCGGGCGAGCCCTTGCTGTATCGGCTGTCCCCACCTCCATACTGGCAGCATAGGGCGCTGGTGCCACCGGTGCACTACAACTCGCCAATACGACTAGCAGTCCAGCACACAGCACCTTGATCACATGACTCACCTCGAAACGCTTCATTAACGCTATAAAAACAGCATTTCAAATATACCGTCAACCTTTTTTATGCTGCAATTCCAGCATTTTTGAATTGCAGTATTTCCAGCAGTGGCTAAGTTGGCGTTTATGAACAGACTGGAAAAAGGCCAGCTCTCGCGTCGCGAGCGGCAGATTATGGACATCATCTATCGCCTCGGCCAAGCGTCAGCAAAGGAAGTGCAGGAAAATCTTCCTGACCCTCCATCCTATTCCGCTGTGAGAGCACTCCTCGCCACCTTGGAAACCAAAGGCATGGTGAAACACGGCAAGGAATCCCGCCGCTACATCTACAAACCGGCGATCACGGAGAAAAAAGCCCGGAAGTCCGCCATCCAGAACCTGCTCTCTACATTCTTCGAGGGTAAGCCCCAGAATCTCGTAGCAGCGTTACTGGAAGACGAAGACCAGGAGCTGTCTCAGAAAGAAATTGAAGACATCCGCCGTCTAGTAGAAGATAAGTCCTAGTCAGCCAGAGACTCACCGTGACCTTTATTCTCATCAGTACTATTCTGTCCGTACTCGCACTGCTCCTTAGCGTGTGGCTGGGCCGTATGAACCCAGCACGGTCTTCGAAGCTAACTTCGGGAATGTTTCTCCTGATCTTGGCCTCTCCGCTTCTCATCATGCTTCCTAAGTACAAGGTGACTGTCCCATGGATGACTGAAGTCCCAGCAAGTACAGCCGCAGTAGGCAGCTTTCAGAATGCCAGCATGCTTCTCCCCATGGCATGGGGCTGCATCGCGTCCCTGCTGATTGGCCGCATCCTCCTCAACCGCTTTGCCATCCACCGCTGGATTAAAAGCTCCGTTGCCGTGGACTCAAAGGAGATTACCGAGCTTCACGCAGAGTGCATCCAACTCCTCGGACTCAAGCAATCTACGAGAGTACGCTACTCCAAGCAGATCAAGTCCCCCATCGTCACCGGATTGATCAAACCGACTATCCTTCTGCCTGAATCAGCACGCAACTGGTCGAGCGACACCACACGCATGGTGCTTCTACACGAGCTCGGTCATGTCAGCCGCCGTGATCTCTGGCTCTCCATGGCAGCGCACCTTACCTGCGCCATCCATTGGTTCAACCCTCTGGTATGGATTCTCAAAAAACGCCTGATTAGCGAGTGCGAATTCGCCTGCGACGCCCACATCATTTCCCGTGGCGCCGACGCCAAGAAATACATCCTCGCACTCTGTGATGTAGCTCAGGCGGCTGCAAACCAGAAACACACGGCACTGGCTCTTGCGATGGCAGGGCAAGCCCCACTGCGCAGGCGTGTCGACCAACTTCTCTCCGGAAACATTTCCCAAAGTCCTCTACTCGTAGGTCTTCTCCTGACTGTGACAGCGGGCTCCACTCTGGCTTTTACTTTGGTACGCCCAGAGGCTCCCCGCGCTATGGAGATCCCCAGAGCCATCCAAGTGGAAGACCCGTATAATCCACAAGAGGTACAAATGCGTCTCACTGCAGACCCATTCCCGGCTAACTAAGCCACAGCCATCATGCGCTCTCTATCCCATCCACTCGTCACCGGAGGAGCTGGCTTTATTGGCTCCACCTTATGCAGGTTGCTACTCCAGCACCCGGACGTAGAGAAGCTCACGATCGTAGATAAATTAACCTACGCAGGCTCCAAAGACAACCTGCCTGTGGATCCTCGTATCGATTTTCACCATATCGACATCGTCAGTAAGGCTTGTCTCAATTTGGTCTTCAATCAGACCCACCCTACGTGCGTCTTCAACCTCGCCGCCGAGTCCCACGTAGACCGCTCTATTGAAAAGCCTGAAGACTTCATCAATACCAATATTGTAGGGACCGAGAACCTGCTGGAGATTTGCCGTCACAAAAACGTGCCAATGATCCAAATCTCCACCGACGAAGTCTACGGCTCCATAGAAGCCCCTGGAATCTTCACCGAAGAATCCCCACTCGCCCCATCATCCCCTTACTCCGCCTCCAAGGCCTCCGGGGACCTTCTCAGCCTGGCAGCGCATACCACCTACCAGCAGGACGTGGTCATCACGCGCTGCTCAAACAACTACGGCAGCCATCAGTACCCGGAAAAACTCATCCCACTTCTGATCCAGAAAGCGATCCAAGAGCTGCCCCTGCCGCTCTACGGTGACGGCCAGCAGGTCCGTGACTGGATCCATGTAGAGGACCACTGTTCCGCACTCATTGCGACTGCTCTTAAGGCGCCAGCTGGTACCGTTCTGAATATTGGCGCCAATAAAGAGATCGCCAACCAGGAAATCGCGGAACGGGTTCTGGATATTCTTGGAAAACCTCGCGAGCTCATCTCCTACACTGATGACCGTCCCGGTCACGACAGGCGCTACGCCCTCGACGCCAGCAAAGCCCGTGAGCTACTCGGCTGGCAGCCCATTCATGACTTTGACACCTCCTTTGCGGCCGTGGTCAAAGAAATCGAAAGCAAACTGGCATAAAAAAGCGCCCCCAGTAAGCTTTTGCTTACTGAGAACGCCAAGCGAGTCTGCGTGAGTGAGCAATCTTGCAGACCTAACGTCTGCGTCTCAGCAGCACTAACATTCCGGACAAACCTACCAACATACTTGTGGAAGGCTCAGGCACCGCTGCGATTTGGAAATCCGTATTCGCGTCAAAGCTGCCTGTGAAGGTGGAAAAAGCCACACTATCCAGCTGCCCATCGATACCGCGGTTATCGAAGCCATTACGACCGAAGTAGCCAAAGCTGACATTGTTCGCGTCTGGAGTAGCAAAGGCGTTGTTGTCAATCGTTCCAATGGCGACTCCATCTACATAGCCAGTAAGACTTGAAGCGGCAGCATCCCACACCATAGCAATGTGTATAAACTCTCCTGTACCTGGCAGAGCTGCTGTCTGTGAACCTACCTGGCCTCCGTCCCAGTAGACCATCTCTAGAAGAGAACCTCCGTTATTGATACGGAAATCAGTATCTCCGTTCACATCGAGGATCGTCCTCTGGCCAGTATTGAAAGCATCAAAGCTCACTCTCGTTTCTACCACCCAGTTCTGGGATGTTAGAGACCCTAGTGATGTGGGGTCAAAGTTAAATCCTTGATGCGTGCTGCCACCCGTAAGATCAGCCTCACCGCTTGAGACAACTGGCGAACCAAAACCTGTGAAGCTACCAGTGGTATCTACCTCGCCAGAGCCAAGCGTATAGTCGTTACCACTAATTGATCCACCAAAGTTCACGAGCACTTGGTTTGTTAGAGTTGTCGCGGCATAGCCCGAGCAGGTCATCGCTGCCACGGCGAGTAGTGTTTGCGTATGTGTTTTCATTTGTCTGTGTTTTTGGGTATCCTCCCTCTCAACAGAGAGAGGAAAATTGTATGAGTCATTGGAGGTCGCTTACTTGGAGTCCCCCTGATAGTTGTTGAAGCGATAGAGTTTTTTGATCTCCGACGGCATCAGTGCTGCCTCGAAAATAAACAGCTCATCCAACTCAGGCTTGGCCGTATATGCTTTTCCCTGCTTTCGGTCTCCCCACAACTGGGTAAAAATCTGTAAAGGCACTGATTCAGTCGGGTCTGTGATGGTATTCACTTCAATGTGTACATCGCCATACTCTCTCCCCCCCGCCAGATAACGGGTCATTGATTCTTCCCTCCCATCTACATAGGTCACGATATCCGGTGTACCATCTGCCTTGTTCTTCCCTGTAAAGACATGGGCGACATGATGCCATTCCTCATCCTGAAGATTTGTCTGACCCTTCATCCAGTACCAGCCGACTTCCACTCCACAGACGACACCCCATCTCATGCTCTCAACGAAGGAAAAGAAGGACCCCGTCTCCATAGACCCGTTTACATTGCGGCGCCCCCAGCCCACAACAGGGTTAATATATCTCTCTCCCTTGGGCAGCCTAATCCAGTAGGCTAAGGTCCGAGGATTGCCACCAGGGATTCCTCGCCATTCAGAAGCGACGTACGAACCCAGACCATCAGCAGCGATCGCTTGGCCAAACTTTCCAGGAACCATCCGTATGCCTGTATCCTGCTGTGCAGCGTACTCACGGGTCACCAAATTCTCCGCTGGTGCTGCAGACCCTTGCGCCAAGAATCTCTCATCTCCTTCACCATCGAAGGACCAGTGCAAATAGGGCAATGAGTCTGGAAGTTCGGTAAGGAACAGCGCCTCGTTCACCTCCACTGAAACTAAGTCACCCTGCTCACTTACTTTCAAACCACCCTCTGTCAGCGCCTGCGTCACCGTGGGCTTCTCGATGGAATTCACCTCCACGATCCCTTTAAAGAGATGCACCTCATCCTCGCCCTCAGCGTTTGCATAGACACCGAATTGCGTCCCAAGGTCTACCACACAAAGTTCCTCAGTATTCACTCTGAATCCTTTGGCTTTCCGAGGGACATCGAACCAAGCCTTACCACGCTTCAGAGTCAGCTGATTGTCATCATCCAGGCTCAATTCACCTGGGCCCGAGACAATTGCCATCACTCCGCTCTCAAAGCTTAGCTCAACGACTCCTTGCTGAAGCTTCAGCACGGATCCTCTTGTCAAGGCCATCCCCGTAGGAGGCTCCTCACTATCAAGGTGCGTAAGTTCATACTGCGTACCAGGAGAAACCTTGAAGACCATTTCAGGGCCTTGGTTCACAAAGACCATATTCATCACCACGGCCGCCATCACTAGCAAAACAGCCGCCAGCCCAATCGCCATCACGAAGGCTTTGCGGCGGCGCCCGGTCACCAGTTCATGCATGGGAATGACCGGCCCTTGGAAGGTCAAAGCTTGTAGACCCCTGGACCTCTGGCCAAGTAGTCCATGCAACTGGACATAACGACAGTACGTCCTGCAGGCCTCGTCAGAACGAGCCATCTCGTCCTGCAGTGCCAACCAGTTCTCCTCGCTAATCACGCCGTCCAGAGCCTCCTGGATTCTCGTCTCTAACTGCACCTGAGTCATACCACTTAACTTCCCGCTGGGTTCACCGCACGCCGGTACTCAATACAGCGCTTGAGCGCTGCCCTGATCCTGCACAAAGACATTTTTACCGAAGCCACAGGCCTCCCGACTTCCTCCGCATAATCCTTCAGCGGCTTATCTGAATAATACCGGTGGGTAACCAACTCCTGATCACCAACCTCCAGCTTCTGGATACACAACTCCAAATCGGTCCTAAGCTCCTTCATCGGGTTCTCCGTGACCGTCTCACTCATCGTACGGGTCAACTTATCCACCAGCGTGTCATCCACCACTAACCACGACTTTCTAGAACACTCTTTGCGGTAGGCCTTTACCTCCCAGTAAGCGATACTGAATGCCCAGGCTCTGAAATCGCTCCCTTTTCTGAACTGAGCCCGCTTCTTCCAGATAACCAGATTGGTACGTTGCTGCACATCATGTGCCCCGGAATCACCGGGCATGAGAGATTGAATATAAACCAGCAACTCGGACTGGTGTGCCGCCAACTGCGTCACCAGCACATCGTCATTGCTATTTATGGAAGAGAATAACCCCATCACTATTAAACAGTCACTCGAGCGGAAAAGGTAATTCAGGAATTTGCATTTTTTCTGATCTAGCTTGAATTTTTCCTCCGTCACACACTTGGCTGGGAATTCGGCCAACACTTATACTAGCATTGATGCCGCTACAGCACCTAATAAATACTTGAATCTTCAGCTCGACATAACATCGTTGCGGCATGTCTGAATCCTATAACGCTGACCTCCTGGCGGTCGACACCGGCTCCATCAAGAGCCGCCTGTCTACACTCAGGAGGTATCTTTGACGTACCCTCTCTCCAATCCAAGCTTGCGGAACTCGACGAGCAAATGACCTCTGGCAACTTCTGGGACAATCCGACCAAGGCCCAGGAAACGGTCAACGAAGCCAATGGCATCAAGCGCAAGCTCAACCCCTTTCTTGACTTTGAAAAGCGCCTCGATGATCTCGTCGAGTTAATTGCCTTGGCCAAAGAATACGAAGACGCCGAGTCCGCTCAGGAAGCTGCCAGCGAATTCGAGAAGATAAACAGCGAGATCGACTCATTCGAGCTCATCACTCTACTGGACAAGCCTAACGACGCATCCAGCTGCTATCTCACGATCAACTCGGGCGCTGGTGGAACTGAGGCCTGCGACTGGGCAGCCATGCTGCTGCGCATGTACACCCGCTGGGCAGAGGATCAGGGCTACAAGGTATCCACGATAGATTACTCAGAGGGTGAAACTGCGGGCATTTCCTCCGCCACCATCAAGATCGAGGGCGAGTACGCTTACGGCTATCTCAAGAACGAACGCGGCGTACACCGCCTCGTGCGTATTTCCCCGTTCGACTCCGCAGGCAAGCGCCACACCTCATTCACCTCGGTGGACGCTACCCCTGAGATGAACAACGACATCAACATTGAGATCAACCCGGCTGACGTGGACATCCAGACAGCCCGCTCAGGCGGTGCAGGTGGCCAGAACGTCAACAAGGTGGAAACTGCGGTCATTCTGCGCCACAAGCCGACCAACATTCTCATCCGCTGTACTCAGGAACGCTCCCAGCTGCGCAACCGTGAACTCGCCATGGAGCTCCTCAAAGCCAAGCTCTACCAGATCGAGGAAGACAAGCAGAAAGCCGAGTCCGAGCGATCCTATGGAGAGAAAGGCGATATCGGCTGGGGCAACCAGATCCGCTCCTACGTCTTTCAGCCCTACCAGATGGTAAAAGACCTGCGCACCGGTGAGGAAACTGGTAACATCCAGTCTGTGATGGATGGAGAACTCACTCCTTTCATCGAAGCCATGCTCAAAGGAAAGAAGAAGGGCGAGAAATCTGAAGACTAACATCTAGACTCATCACTATCATGCACGTCGTTGCCACCATCATTGCCAAACCTGAATCCATCGATTTGGTCGAGAGCGAACTCAAGAAGTTCATTGCACCAACCCTGAAGGAAGAAGGGTGTATTGCCTACGATCTTCACCGAGATAACAACAATCCTGCCACCTTCGTCTTCTACGAGGAGTGGAGCAGCAAAGATCTCTTGGATAAACACCTCCAGTCACCTCACCTAACAGCAGGGCTCGCCGCCATGGACGGCCATCTGGAAAGCGTGGTGGTACTGGAACTCACCAAATACTAAAACCCCATTAGCACCATGACCCTCTTCGAGAAAATCATCGCCCGGGAAATCCCGGCGGACATCGTCTACGAAGACGATCTCTGCCTCTGCTTCCGTGACATCAATCCGCAGGCCCCCACTCACCTGCTGCTAATTCCCAAGAAGCCCATCCCACGCATCGCTGAGGCGGCACCTGAAGATCAAGCCACCCTTGGTCACCTTCTACTGACTGCGCAAAAGATCGCCAAGCAAGAAGGCTTTGCCGAGGCCGGCTTCCGCACCGTCATCAACAACGGCCCGGACAGCGGCGAGGAAGTTCCCCACCTGCACCTGCACCTACTCGCAGGCCGCAAACTCACCTGGCCTCCGGGCTAGGAATGGCTCAACAAAGAATCTAACTAAAAACGCCACAGTCAAATGACCGTGGCGTTTTTGTATGAGAGTTGGTAGAGTAAATCCTTAGTTAGAGCGAACCCTGAAGAATTTGTAATTGTTCACGGGAAGAGTCGTAATCACAGTATCTGGGGTACCAATTGAATAAAGAGAATCCCAATTAGTCAGGTCATTTGAAGCTTCCAGTATTAATGTCTCAGCAAGTCCAACCGGAGTAAACTGAGCAAATTCCCCATCCACATCCAAAGTTGCCTGTATAGGTGGATTAGCAACACTTGGATCCGTACCACGGTTAAACTCCTGTCGGTTAGTAAACCCATCTCCATCAGGATCAGCATCTGGAAATTCACTAATTCCATAAGAGCTAGCCCAATCACTGGAGATCCCATCGCCAGCGGTAGCATCCTCGTAATATCCAGTGACAATGAAACCACCTACACCGGAAACGTGGGTTCCATTACTAATTTTGTACCGGTAACGCCCCCAAGCACTACCTGATTGAACGTCTTCGTCCGCGAGTACATTAGTACTCCAATAACCTGTAGGAACCAGAGTTATTGTCCGAGCCACAGTATCCACTGTAGCTGAAGCCCCGCTCGAACTACTCACAGTGATTAGAGATTCCCCTCCATCATCTGCTCCTGAAATCACTAGAGGAAAGGTATTCCCAACAGGAGATTTAGTCGAAGTCGTAATGACATTGCCATAAGTATAGCCTATATAGGGAATAGATTCACCTTGAGGGTATGCAAGATTGATGTAACCGCGATCATAGTCTCGTAGATTCGGAGAAGCAGTGCTGGAATTTACCGCGTAATACATCAGCGCGCCCTTCAACTGGCTGTCCTTTTCTTTGGAATCTTCGCTTGAATGATGTAGTCCCAAGCAATGCCCCAATTCATGGGATAATACCGACTTAAAGCCGTTAAGTGTCTGATTAGTTGAAGCATCGGTATTCATGCTTAAATATCCAAATGTTCTTTTATCAAACTCCAGACCATTAATTGTCCCTCCTGATCCGTTCCCTTCGTAGCTAGCCATATAAGCACCTCCACGGCCGAGAGTACTGGAACCTAAGGCACTATACTCATCATGAAGTTGAATATAGATATGCCCATTCGCCCCCTCTGCACTACCAAGGGTAAGAGATGACTTCCCCAATTCCTCTTCACCCAAGTACTGAAACTTCAAATTTGTTTCCGATGCCCAAATTGTCACCACATCATGAACCGCATCGATTGCTTCCTGACGACTAAATCCTGAAGGCGTGTACTCTGCATCAATAGAATAGGTTAAAGCCCTATCACCATCCGAAGCCACAAAACGAGTAGGGATACCTGTTCTTGTCTCAAGAAAGCCTGAGTCCGAGACCTTGGATTGAGTGACTCCCGAGGGAACGACCGCCCCCAGATCGGATTTTTGAGACTGCTCCGTCTCTTGCTCCAAAGACAAAGCAATTTCCTCCTCAGAGCCACTATGGTCATGCTGGCAGTGATTATGATCCTTACATTTAGCACGATTCAAAATCTTATCGACTAGGCCATCTTGCTTGGCCCCATTGATAACCTTATTGGCATGAGTTTTGATGAGTTCGTAGCGCCCTTCACTTAACTCCTTGAGATAGACATAATACTGTCGCTTCTCGAGCTTCTTGAAGTTGGATACCATTTTGGTAAGGACTCCGTTATCACCCCCGTCCATAACGATGACCCCACCATCAGCCTCACCTTGGAAGGCCTTAACTGTCTGGAAGGTGTACTCCGTGCTGATATTACCAGTGGCAGAAGTGATCGTCTCGATAGCTGTAATTTTAATCCTCAAGACATGACTTGCAGACAAGGAGTCCTCCACAGGATCAGCGTGCGCATAGCACTGTGCATTCGCTTGGAGGCCGGAAAATAGGAGACAGGGGGCTAGTAAAAGAAGAGGTTTATTGAGGTGCCAATTCATTGGGTTAATTTGAGTCGGATGTTGTGTGTGTCACCCAATGAGAACTCAAGGCTTACAGAATTCGGAGGTATTCCGTTCAACGCCTTTCCCCTCATCAGGCGCTAAATGAATAGCGTATTACACAATATTCACAATCAGAAAATTGGAGATCCTTCGCCTGCCAATTGAATATCAAGCAAGCCAAACAATTGATAATACAGATTTCTTGAAAAAACGCCTATCCTTAGCACGTAAGCCCAAAATGCACTATCTCAAGGCGCTAGCTCTGCTGTCCCTCTCTATCTCTGTACATGCTGAGCCAGAGGTATCGCCCCTGTGGGGCCAGGCGGGGGAAAAGTGGTCTCCGCAGTCCACTTTGCCAGATTTTTCACGTGCAGGGTATCTGGATGGGGCGGATCTCCCCAGCGACCTGAGCTCACTCAAACTGGTCTCCGTGGCCGAATTTGGGGCTAAGCCTGACGACCAGCAGGATGACACCGCGGCATTCCGCAAAGCACTGCAAACCAAAGGTAGTGTGGTGATCTTCATTCCTGAGGGCACCTATCTCCTCAGCGACAGACTTCCCATCACCTCTTCAAAGACCATCTTGCGAGGTGAATCCAAGGATAAGACCATACTGCTATTCACCAAAGGCCTGGAAGAAGTGGATCCCAAGCCGACCCAGAATTCCGGTGGTACCCCCACCACCAGCTACTCCTGGAGTGGAGGGTTCATTGATTTGCGCGGCAGTAACAAGCATCCGAAGCTCCCCTCACTTTCACACACAGCCAAACGCGGCAGCCTGCAGCTGAATTTCAAGGAAGCCCCGAAGATGAACGAAGGTGACCGAATCCTCATCAGGCAATACGCCGGCAAGAGCCTGGAACTCGTAAAGCACCTCTACGCTGGTGACCCCGGGGAACTGGACAATATGCGCGAGCGAGACAGGTTCTCCATCGTAGCCCGCATCAAGAAAATCCAGGGAAACACCCTGCACCTCGACCGCCGTCTGCTCTGTGATGTCAACCCTGAGTGGGGCACCGTGATCACCAAGCATGACCCTAGTGTGAAGTTCAGCGGAATCGAGAACCTGAGTATTGCCTTTCCCGCCCACCGCTATGGCGGCCACTTTAGAGAGAAAGGCTATAACGCCATCAATTTAGGCAACGTCTCTGACTGCTGGGTACGCAATATCAATATCATCAATGCAGATAGCGGCATTTTCTGCAGCGGTTCACACTGCACCATACAAGACCTTACCATTAGTGCCCCCAATGTTGAGGGTACTCCTGCCACCAACGCCTACACAGGAGATACCACCGGCCACCACGGGCTCACCGCAGGAGGGACTTGCAACCTGTTCAGCAATTTTCACTTTGAAACCAAGTTCATCCACGATCTTACCGTCAGCCACAGCTCCGGTAATGTGTTTATGGATGGAAAGGGAGTCGACCTTTCCATTGACCACCATAAAAAAGCTCCCTTTGCCAATCTCTTTACCAATATCGATCTGGGCGATGGTGGACGCTTTCTTTTCTCTGGAGGCGGCGCCAAAATCGGCCGTCATTCAGGCGCCTGGCAGACCTTCTGGAACATTCGTGCTGAAAAACCCGTCTACATTAATAAAGACTTTGGTCCTACGGCCATGAACTTCGTCGGCGTGAAAGCGAGCAATGAGAAAGAACTCCTCACAAAGGGTTTCAAGATCATCTCTACTCCCGTAAAGCCGCTTAATCTTTTCCGTTCACAGCAAGAGCGTTTTAAATCCCATTAATCCACCCACGCCTTGCAGCGCTCCACAGCCTTATCCCAGTCCTTGCGGAGCTTGGCATAGCCCTCATGATCGTCGCCTGGGGCAAATCTCTTATCTTCCTGCCACACCTCAGAGATCGCCTGCTTACTTTCCCACAGCCCTACCCCCAGACCGGCTAGGGCAGCGGCACCAAAGGCAGTGGTCTCCACTTGTTTAGGCCGCACCACATTCCGCTGTATCAAGTTTGCCTGCGTCTGCATCAAAAGGTTACTTACACTGGCTCCACCATCGACCCTGAGTTCAGTCATTTTCATGCCTGCATCACGCTCCATGCACTCTAACAACTCAGCCGACTGAAAACTCACCGCCTCCATGGCGGCGCGACAGACATGCGCTTTCGTTACACCACGGCTCAGCCCCATCATTGTGCCTCTGGCGAAAGGGTCCCAATGCGGTGCTCCCAAGCCTGCAAAGGCTGGCACCAAAACGACTCCACCACTATTCTCTACAGAGCCAGCCAGTTGATCAAACTCCCTCACATCTTCAACAAGCTCTAGGCCGTCACGCAACCACTGGAACAAGGCACCAGCAATGAAAACGCTACCCTCCAGAGCATACTCTCGCTTACCGGCTACTTGCCAGGCCACTGTTGTCAATAGCTGGTTTTCGCTCACAACAGCTCGCTCCCCTGTATTCATGAGCATGAAGCAGCCAGTTCCATAGGTGTTCTTTGCAGAGCCTGGCTCATAGCATCCCTGGCCAAACAAAGCGGCTTGCTGATCGCCAGCAATCCCGGCAATAGGAACGCCATTCCACTCACCCATAGTGCCGGATGAATCGACGATCTCAGGGAGCATCGACTCAGGAATCATGAACTCTTTTAGCAGATCCTCATCCCACTCCCCACTGTGAAGGTTGTAGAGCAAAGTCCTGCAGGCATTGGTCGCATCCGTCACATGGCGCGCACCATCGGTTAGATTCCAAATCAGCCAGCTATCGATAGTCCCCATGCAAAGCTCTCCTCTATCTGCCTTGCTACGGGCTCCTACCTCATGATCTAGAATCCATTGCACTTTGGTGGCCGAAAAATAGGGATCTATCTTTAAGCCAGTGATACTGGAGAGGGCTGGCTCAAGCCCCGCATCCTTCATCTGCCGGCACAGGTCAGAGGTCCTCCTGTCCTGCCAGACGATGGCATGACATATTGGCATACCACTTTTCCTATCCCAGACCACCACGGTTTCCCGCTGATTGGTGATCCCGATCGCAGCCAGGTCTTTCTCCGTGATGCCCGCCTTGGACAACACCTCCTGCATGGTGGCGAGCTGGGTTTCCCAGATCTCTACAGCATCGTGCTCGACCCAACCGGATTGCGGGAAGTACTGCTTGAACGGCTTCTGACTCAGCGCCACTTGGCGTCCGTCCTGATCAAACAGTATTGAACGGGAGCTTGTCGTTCCCTGATCCAGTGAAAGCACATATCCAGCCATATCCCGCAGCCTAACATCTCGGTTTCAGGATAAAAAGTCAGAAGCCATCAAAAAGCAGAGATTCATCACTCTGGTCGATTTTTTCATTGAAGCAATCGATTCTGCAAAGTTCAGAAAACTGATAAGATAGATGGCTATGGACCCAACTCTTTTCACTTTAAAGCTTGGCTGGACAGGCATGCTCCTCGGCGTAGTATCCGGCGCTATTATGGGGCTCTTCTTTCACCGGGAAAACTGGCTTGGCGGCTATGGTAGTCATACCCGCCGCTTTCTCAGACTGGGCCACATATCCTTTTTCGGCATCGGCCTCCTGACCCTCTTCTATGGCTTCTCTCTGGCACCTTTGGGGATAGCAGAACCCACAGCACGCATTGGTGCCTATGCTTTTGCCATTGCGTTATTTGGCATGCCACTCACCTGTACGCTCACCGCTTTCACCAAGTCCGCCAGACACCTATTCCCCATTCCCGTAGCGGCCGCTACAGTAGGAATCCTCATTACCATCTTCAGCTAATAACTCACCATGCCCAAACTAGGTCTCATTGCCATTTCCGGCCTTCGCGTCTGTGACAGCTCTCTGCTGGAAGCGGGTCTTTCTTTTCCAGCACTCTCTGGCAGAGCGCGCCAGATAGAGGCGCTTCCCTCTCTTGGTCTCCTTACTCTGGCAGCCCTCACTCCGGAAGAGTTTGATGTAGAATACCTCGAGGTCCGCGATGTGGACCACGACAACCTTCCAGCCCAGTTCGACATCGTTGCCCTGTCCACACTGACGGCCACCTCAAAGGAAGCCTACCGCCTGGCTGAGCGCTTCCGGGAAATCGGCACGACCGTCATCCTCGGCGGCCTTCATGCTACCCTCTGCCCGGATGAAGCCCAAAAACATGTAGACTGCCTGGCTATCGGTGAGGGCGAACCCATCTGGCGCGAGATGCTTCAGGACTTTCTAAAAGGTCAGCTCAAGCCTCGCTACGATGCCCGGCTTAGACCCGCCTTTGACTTCAGCGAATCCCCAACTCCCAGCTTTGAACTTCTGGACCCGGACCGCTACCCACGCTTCACGGTACAAACTCAGCGTGGCTGCCCACTCGCCTGTGAATTCTGCGCCGCCTCCATGCGTCTCTCACCCAAGTTCCGCACCAAGCCAGTCGAACGAGTCATCCGGGAGATACGCCACCTCAAGGCTCTGTACAACAAACCCTTCATTGAGTTTGCCGACGACAACACCTTTGCCGACAAACGGCATGGCAAACAGCTCATGAAAGCGCTCGCCCCGGAGCAAGTTCGCTGGTTCACAGAAACTGATGTCTCCGTAGCGGACGATGAAGATCTGCTCAAGATGATGCGCGATGCAGGCTGCGCCCAAATCCTCATCGGTTTTGAATCACCCAATTTCAACACCATGAATGGCGTTGAGCAAAAATCGAACTGGAAGGCCCGCCGGACGGACAAATACCTCAAGGCCGTAGAAACGATCCAGAAACACGGCATCACCGTCAACGGCTGCTTTATTCTAGGCATGGACGGCGACGGCCCCGAATCTTTCGAGAGCGTCTATCAATTCGTCAAAGCATCTGGCCTCTATGACGTCCAGCTCACTTACCTGACTCCTTTCCCTGGCACTCCCCTATACTCTCGACTAACAGAAGAAGGTAGAATCCTTGTTGATGATGCCTCAGAAAAATGCACACTCTTTGATATCAACTTCCAGCCGGACTCCATGTCGATCGATGACTTGAAATCAGGCTACCTCAATCTCGTACATCGCATCTACAATGAAGATTTCATTGCCGAGCGCTACCGAAACTTCCGCCGACATCTCCGCAGCCAGATCAAGCTTAAGAAACAACCAACATAACATCTATCTAACATGAACCTGCGCGATCCATTCCTCTTTCTCATTGGCGATCGAGGCGCCATTCAGCGGATCTCAGGTTCATGGTGGAGCCTATTAGTAGGAGCGCTGCTCGTAGTTACGGCAGGCATCGCCAGAAACTACGACCACCTCTCATTCACTCATGACCTCGAGTGGATTTATGGCCCCTTTCTCGCCTCCATACTCTCATCCCTGTTTATCTTTGGACTGGGCTGCTTTCGCTTTGCATTCGTTCCCGGGGCCAAGAACTCCTATCTTTCATTCCTCAGCCTGTACTGGATGACGGCCCCCTGCGCCTGGCTCTACGGGATCCCCGTCGAACGCTTCACGGATATACTGACCGCCACTAAATGGAATGTCGCCTTTCTCGCTATCGTGTCTCTGTGGCGTGTAGCCCTGATGATCCGTAGCTTACAGGTATTGGGAGGAGAACCACTCCTCAGATGCGCTATGCGAATCATCTTCCCGGCCTCCCTCATCATGATGGTAGCAAGCTACAAGAAAGGCACCGAGCTCGTAGGCATCATGAGCGGGGTTCGCCTCTCTCCTCATGAAGTATTTATCCGGGATGCTGCCAATTTCACCACAATCGTCAGCTTCTGGGCCGCCTTAATTAGCCTTCTCACGATCATTATTCATCTATTCCGCAAAGGCCAGCCTCCTCAACCTCTTCCTTGGAAAAAGGAATCGGCGCCTAGAAAAACCATTGCACTAGCTTGCGGATTTGTCATCGCCGCCATCAGCTTCACTTTTCCATTACAGCTCAAGACACACCGCAACGCCACCTTAACAAACCTCCTCAAGGAAGCTCACTATCGTCAAGCGATTGACTATGCCGCACAATTTAACCGAGAAGACTTCCTTACACATCACTACTTCCCTCCTGGCCCAGAATACTCTGGTGACATTATTTATCTGCTAGCCCACTCGAAACCCGATGACCCTAAATGGTTTACAGAAATTTGGCTGAACGATCTTCATTTAGATAACGAAGAGGACAGCTTAAACAGTTACTACATGGAAATTATGTTAGATAAGAAAAATCCCGACTACACTCCATATAACGAGCAGCTGTGGAAACTGATTACTGAACGCTACCACCTCCCCAGTGACCTCTCACCTAAATCGCCTGATAACGATCCTTTCCAACTCTAACAAACGCGGTCACCGCTCCACAGATCTCTGGCAGTCTCACCAAAGACAACATCCTGCCAGAGGATCTCTTCTTTTTCGAACTGGAAGCGTCCGTTGAAAATGTCACCGTTCAGAACTTGTGGGAGCCAGTGGCGGTCATCTTCCCACATCTTTTCATAGGGAACCTCGTCGATCGGGGTCCACATCGGATTGGCCTCGCGTGTCGGGGTAGGCTCGCCTTCAAATTCTGAGGCGATGAAGACATGACAGTGAATGTCCGGGATGTCTGACATGGCGAAGTGGAGCTCTCCCACCTTCACCGGATTCAGCGGTATGATATGAAGTTCTTCCTGGCACTCACGGACAATTGCCTGGCTGGCCGTCTCACCTGGATCGATCTTTCCTCCGGGGCCATTGACCTTGCCCTGGCCGATTCCTGTCAGCTTTTCAATGAGAAGCACTTCCCCATCACGAACTATGAACATCAAAGTCGCAGGTATTTCAGCGGTCCAAGTTGACCAATCCACCGGGCTTTCTGTTTGCATCTCAGAACTCACGGAGCGACAATGAACAACATCTCGCTTTACCGCAAGCCCTGCCTGCAACTTCGAAGCTAATTGCAAAAAAGTTGCATTTGGGGATTGTAAACGCAACTGAATTGCATTAACCAACAGAACCATGAAGATCATCACTCTCCTCTGTATGCTGATTGTAGCACCCTGCGCCTTCGCCAAAATGAAGGTTGCCACACTCTCCCCCCTGCTGGCCGATCTCGCACGCCAGGTAGGCGGAGACAAGGTCGAGGTAGTCGACCTGATGGGCCCCAATGGAGACCCACATACCTTTCGCCCTTCTCCAAGCGCTCTGCAGGAAGCCAATGGAGCAAAGATCTATCTCGTCAACGGCAAGAATCTGGAACCTTTCCTTCCGAACCTGAAGTCCATTGTGGGCAACAAAGCGACCATCCTCGAAGTCGGCCGCAAGATTCCTTCCCTGACTATTTCCTCCGAAGGCTCGCTTTACGCCTGTTGTCCTAAACACTCTCATGGAGCACTTGATCCTCACTGGTGGCAGTCCATCGACAACTGGCGCCGAGCAACCTCTATCGTGGCCGATGAATTTGCGGAGCTAGACCCCTCAAACAAGGATCACTACAAGGCTAATGCGAAAGCCTACCGAAGCCAGCTCTCCTCCACAAAAACCTGGGCCAAGAAGCAAATCGCCGGCATTCCACGCGACCAGCGCCATCTGGCAACCGCTCACGCCGCGTACGGATACTTCTGCAAGGAGTTCGGTTTCAAGTCCATCCCCGTACAGGGCTTGAACAAAGAACAGTCAGCCACCCCGCAATACGTTGCTGAAGCAGTAGCGACTATCCGCAGTAATAAGGTCAAAGCTATTTTTCCCGAGAAAATGGCCAACACCAAGAGCATCCAGAGCATCGCGAAGGAATCCGGTGCCAAGGTGGGCGACTCACTCTACGCGGATAGCCATAATTCCATCATCGGCATGTTCCAGCACAACGTAAATTCGATCGTCAAAGCTCTCCGCTAAATTCTCCTACCTCCCTTCACCTCAACAACAATAACAAATAACTAAGATGCATAAGACCTACCTCACAGCGATGGGTTTGGGATCACTTCTGTGCTCCCCCCTTCATGCCAGTGACTTCCTGCTTGACCCCTTTGCCCACATTAACACCACCATTGGAGCTTCCTCCACGGACGAAGACGCGTTGGCCAGTCACGCCCACGATCCAAACGATGAATTCAGCCTGCAAGGAATCGAGCTAGGATTTGCTACACAATACGGAGACCATTTTGCCTCCTTCGTAAACTACAACCTCTTTCTTGATCTCGACAATAAGCTCGACGGTGAATGGGAAGAAGCTTTCATCAAGCTGCGCGAACTACCCGGCGGATTTGAAGTACGCGGTGGCCGCCTGCTCAACCGTGTTACATCACAGAACAATGTTCACCTACACGGCTGGCACTTTGTCGATGCCAACCTCATCACCGCCCGTTTTCTCGGTAACGAGGGCCTGCTCACGAACTCGGCGGAACTCTCCTGGAGACTCCCTACAGAGCACACCTCAATGATTTCTGTAGCCTACGGAGACGCCATTGCTCATGACCACGAGCATGGTCACCATGAAGATCACGACGATCACCATGACGACGATGATGACGATCACGATGAGGAAATCCATGGCGAGGAAGCTGCACTGGCTGACGACATCATCACCGTACGCTGGATGGGACAATACAACCACACTGACTTCCACCAGTTCACCTATGGCGCAAGCTTCATGACTGGCGACAATGGCTACGGCAAGAGCACGGACATCTACGGTCTAGACCTACAGTACATGTGGAGGGAGAACGGCCTAGAACCTGGCGGTAAGCACATTCGCACTCTTGTAGAAGCAGTATATCGTGAATTTGATTTCGCATCCGAGGATGGCGATGTCAGCGGCTCTGCTGAGGAATGGGGCATTCACACCCACATTGGATATGGCTTCATGGACAACTGGGAACTGGGTGCTCGTTATGGCTACATTGAAGGCGTAGACCACGTAGAAGAACTACCCGAGCGCCATCGCGCCTCCCTGGCTCTGACCCGCAGCTTCGAATTCAACGATTACGCAGGCGGCCATGCACGTCTCCAGTACAATCACGACCATTCATCTGAATTCGGTGGTGAGGACAGCATCTGGCTTCAATTCCAGTTCGACTTCGGCAAAGGAAACGAAATACGCTAAGCCTCTCAACTATTCGCTCTTACTTCCCACCTCGATCAATTTTTGGTCGGGGTGTTTTATTTCCTAAAGAAATGTTCTTTGTCAGTTTTGGCCACAATACGGTATAGTTCTTAGATCTCGCCCGAATATGGCCATGGAATTGCATCCGAAACATCGTCAAACCACACCCAGCGCCTCCTCCGAGCAGGTCGAGCAGTGGATTGCGGATATCCAACCGGACGTCAGGGCGTACATCATCTCAATCAATGGTACGGGGGAGGATATCGAGGATATTATCCAGGAAACGAATATCTTCCTCTGGCAGAGGCACAGTGAATTCAAGCCCGGCACTAGCTTCAAGGCCTGGGCATTTAGAGTAGCCTACTTCAAGACCATGGCCCACCGTCGGGATCGCATCCGCAGGGGGGAAGTCGTCTTCGATGAAGCCATCTTCCAAAGAATCGCCTCCAGGGCGGAAGAAACTTTCAGCCAACAGAATGATACGCTCACAGCTCTGAGACACTGTGTCTCTCTGCTTAAGCAAGAAGAGCAAAGCATCATTTCTGAAAAATACATCAAGCAACGCTCGCTCAAGGAATTTGCCAAGGAAATCGGCAAGTCAGCAGATTCCATCCATAAGTCCATTTCCCGAGTTCGAGTCAAACTCGCACACTGCATCAAGGAGCAGCTTAACAAGTAGAGTAGTTTTTTATCGTGAAACCGTCTGTCGAATTAATCAACCTCACCAGCAAAAGCCTTTCCAAGTCTCTTACCAGAGTCGAAATGGCAAGACTCGAGGAATTGTTAGAAAACGATTCCAACCTCGATTACTACCTGCAATTGACAGCAGTGGAAGCCAATCTTCCACATCTGAGCTCCAATGAGGTCGCACCATTCCAAAAACAGCCGAGGAAAGTCAAGCTATGGCCAAGGTACGCAGCAGCAGCCGTCCTCCTCTTCGGCACCGGGCTCATCACCGGAAAACTTTTATTCAACGAATCACCCACTCCAGCGGTTGCACTCAATGATCAGCCCAGCACAAGCAATGCCAAAGCCTCCATCACTAGCCTGATAGGTGTCACTTGGAACGGCTCCGCCCCGGAAAGCATTGACCTGACTAACGAGAGCAGGCCCATCACCATCGACTCGGGACTCGTGGAGATCACTTTCCAAAGCGGAGTTCGGGCGCTGATAGAGGGACCTGCCAGCTTCAAAGTCACTGGCGACAACGAAGCCTACATGAACCAAGGCCGCGTGGTAGCCGACGTACCCGATGGGGCGGAGGGCTTCACCATCAACTACACAGAAGGCAAAGTCATCGATCTCGGCACCGAATTCGCTCTACACATCCCGGGAGATCACAGACCTGTCGAAGTCGGCGTCTTTCGAGGAGAAGTGGAGGTACATGCAAAAAACGGTCACACCCCGATGAAGGTGCTTGAGAACCATGCCATTAAGTACGGCGGATCTAACGGCGAGCACTTTTCCTCCATCCCCTTCGACCGCACCGAATTCATCCGTGAACTGCCGAGCAGAGAATTTCCATGGACCCTCCCCGAGACTCCCACCACTGAGCTTAGCGAATTGGTATTCGATGTCTCTCACCTAGTCTGGAAAGCGGGTGACTACCAAGCCATTGTCAAGTGGATGCACGGAAGGGATGCACTCGTCATCCAGAATGCTGAGTTACGAAAAAACGGCGTCACGATCACCCAAGACAACCATATGGGAATGACAGGCCTCATCGCCCGCAGCGAGAACAACACCTACAAGTTCCACATCAATGAGCGACCAAATCGGAACGACACCTGGACACTTCATCTTTTGGTGATCGCCGATAACCGCGGCGACGATAAAGTTGGCCATTTTAGTCCAGACTCAACGGGGACACTCTTGTTTGAAGATACGCAGTCTTTGATGTCAGACGCTGAGGCCTTTGTCGGCACTTGGGAATACCGCCACAATGAGGACATCCACCGCCGCACCTTCCATGCCGACCGAACAGCCACCTATAGCATCAATGGACGGCAAACGCCGGATTTCGCAGGTGCTAGTTGGGAAGTCACGGATGGTATCCTTACTCTGACGATCCCACGAACAATCAAAGGGAAACAGGCCAACATCATCGAGAAACACCAACTAAGGGATGGAAAAGAACTCATCTTCCTCAATCAGCCCTACCGAAACGGTTACAGAGTAGAATAGTTTCATTTTCTCTGCCATCATTGTCAGTTTATCACCGGCATTGGTATAGTTATCGATTCCTCATTTTCTTTGAGGAGAAAACATCAACTCTGACTATACCATGAAACACACAACACTCGGAGCTCTGGCGACACTCACGCTAGCCTCCCTATCCCACGGTGCCGTCCTGATCACTCCTATTAGCGTAGTCTCTGACACAGATGCGACAGACACCTACAAGGCAACAGTTGGCCTCATAGACAATGCAGGGCTCAGCGGGTCTGCGGACTTCGCCAACTACACCACCATCACCCATAGCAATACCAGCAATGACTCACTTGGCTGGGTAACGGCAGACCCAGCCCCAGGTGGAGGCGACTACTTTGCCGACGGGCCAGGCAATCCAGTCCTCACTTTCGACCTCGGCGGTGAATACACTCTCACCGATTTCGTCTACTGGGGCTACTCTAACGGCGGAACCGGCAACGAAGCCAAAGACTTTACCATCGAATTCTCCGTAGGTGGCGGAGCCTACGGCAATGCAGTAAACTTCTCCCAAACGACGGCTCTAGGCGCAGGCACACCTGAGACCGTGAACTTCTCCGCGATCAATGCGGACTCCGTCCGCATTACCATTACCGATAACTACTTTGGTGTAGGCAGCGGCGGCGACCGAGTCGGTCTCGGAGAAGTCAAGTTTGTCTCCGTCCCTGAGCCTTCCTCCACAGCACTGCTTGGACTGGCAGGCATCAGCTTACTTGCCCGCCGTCGTCGATAGAAATTTTCCGTACCCAGTTACAGAAAAAACAACATTGGTAATCCTTGTCCTGTAGACCCTGTCTACAGGACATTTTTTGCTTCAAGCCAAGAGAGCATTATTGAATGGCTTTCTTCTTAGCCGGCTTGAAATCAATAAGCATTCTGGTTTTCACCCGATTTACGCCTTTCTGGTCTTTATCATTCAGCAGAAAAACGAGCATACGCTTTTGTTGTCGCCTCATCATCATGCTTGAGAAGATCAACTTCTTAGTACCGACATCTCCGATGCGCAGCCAAGCCTTCTCTCTATTTTGATCAATCGGAGCAAACATCTGAGCACCCCCGGGGGACAGGTTGCGGTTATCTTTGTTCAGGGCGACCTGTAATTTGAGCCCGGAGAAGTTGACCAGCTGACAAGCACCGTAAGGAAACACTGATGGATCGATTTCAAATATCTTATACTTCAGCTTCTTACCCTCCGGCACTAGGAGTATCAAAGGCTGCTTGTATTCAGCTGGAATCTTCACCTCTAACAATACTTTGTAAGGATTTTTCTCATCCTCCGTTTTTTGTAAAAAACGAACAGGCTTATCCAACTTGTAGGGCATCTTTGCGGAATACCCCATATTCATAATTTCAAGTTCCACGACATCCTCTTGGGTGCGCCCTTTCTGCACAAAAACCTCTCCTAACTTCCAGTCTCCAAAACAAGAGACTTTATAGAATTTCCCACTACGAGGCATACCTCCTTCAGCAGGGTTTACTTCAGATTCCTGTCCTAGCAACGGAAGCACCGTCAAAAGCAGCGTCATCAATATATTCCTCATGATCTTAAATTTACAATTATACTGTAGGCGCTATTAAACTTCATCTGAGTTCAGCCACTTGAAGGACTTGATCTTAAATTTGCGCCCCAACTTTTCATTGATCGGGGACAACTTGTCATTTGCTTCGAACTGTTGCATCACGAAATTCTCCTTGTCCTCGTCAGTAATTTGCTGCGGGTAAGATGACCTCTGCTGATAGGCCTTTTCATCTGTAGGCTCGCACCATTCCGGAGTTCTCTGGACGACAGCTTCACACCAGGCTTCGGCAAGAACTTTTCCATTTTTATCTTTCGCAGATCCATAGGCACGGATGACAAAAGTATCCGAGCGCGCTCTGAGCACACCTCCCACCGCACTGAGCACATCCGCCTGAGTGAGATATCCGGATGCACCTGCGTAGTTACTGATATCACGAGTTTTCCCATCAACCGAATAGCTCACATTCTCAATATTCTGTGTAACAGGCTTCTGGGTAAGACTATCGTTCAGCCCAACGGATTCAATCGCAGCCTGTAAGGCTCCAACCGCCCCCAAATCAGTACCATCACGGTTCTCATCTGTAATTGATCGATTAACGAATTCACCAAGCCCCATGAAAGGGCCACGTAGTTTAACTTGTTTGACCATCGCTTCAGCCAACGCTTCGATCTCATTTTCACTCAACTCCCTCAAAGCCCCAAAGACCTCTCCCGGATCAGAGCTGGGCACCGTGAAGCGGCTGAAGCCACCCTGTACTTTCCTGGAAACCTTGGCCCCATTTTTCACATAGGTGACTTCCGCATCTCTCATGCTTGAGAAGAGGGCCTTCCAAGCACTCACCGAGGTGGAGTTCACGTTGAAACCTCCGAATATAGCTAGATACTTTGCAATCTTGTCATACTCCTTTAGCTCATTCTGCTGTTCCTTCGTCAGGTCTCTTGAAAAGAGATCCATTCGCGGATTTTGGAGCGGCCATGACCTGGAGCGATCCCCCTCCAGAAGAGCCTGGATTGCCGCATCATGACTCACATATTCTTGCTTGGCATCCAGACGAGCAGCACGGGCGGCCCCCCAGTTAATTCCTGACAAAAAGTATCTGTCCCATAATCTATCATTAGAAGCCCAAGCCATGTCAGAAAGAACTTGTGATCGGACGCTAGAATAGCTGCCTGAAACAGTGCTTCGCTCCCCTGAGATGCTGGCCAGATCAGCCAAGCCTGGGTGCGGAAATGAGTTTCCTATTTGCAAGGAGCCAGATGACCCCGTCACCCCTGTATTAACATGCTGGAACTGAGCCAGAGAGGTCATCGGCAGCTCAGGCACCTCATAGAGCACTGTACTCTCAGAACCATCAGCCACGGTACGCCCTTCTCCCCAGAAACTTTGACCATCTGGACCGGCAACCAATTGCAGCTGTGACAAATCATCGACAGCAGTCAAATCATAAGCCCACTGAGGATTCGTTCTGTCACCTCCATCCCAATCACGAGTATCATACGCCCCACCTCTTGGATTCACCGTCAAACTCGGAAAATCCTCTTTCGTCGTCTTCATCTTCAGATCCAATACCCCGAGATACAACCCACTGTCACCCGGCTGAGGGATTTGACTCGTACCCACTGCACGCTCTACTAAAAAGTTAGGCTGCGTCTTTCCATCATTTGCACTCGCACCGATATTAGCAATGATCGGCTGATCCAGGATATCCTCGTCACCAAACATATTTCTTGGCGGAACATGCGTAAACAAGTTTCTAGCAGAACCATTGTGTCCCTTGGGATGATATAAGTAGACAACATAACGGTCTGTAGCACCCCAGTTAGATCGACGCCCCTTCAGTTTCACCTTGACCGAGGTTCCCGTTTTAGGCCTCACCGAGGTATTGTTAGCCATGTAAAATCCAGAGTCCTCAGAATAAGAGAACCCACCTCTCATGGTAGAGATATAGCTGTAAGAAACCTGCTTCCCTGTATCCAGTTTTTCAGGCGAAAGCACCCGGGTTTCCCCTGGCTTCAGCGTGAATGGCCCCGCCGCAGGATCCATGATCATATTAAAGGTACCAAAGGAGTAGTAGTTTCCTGAGAAATATTTATCTGCATTTACTCGGCGCCTAGCTCCGCCTTGATCAGTGTATTCGATCTCAACCTGCAAGGGGTTGAACTTGGTGCACCAGATCCCGATGGATTCAAAGGAAATCGGCACGTTATAGGGATTCATCACGGTCAAGTAAGGGTCGAACGAGAGTGCGAGACTCCAGTCCTGACTATTCGCCAGTGGACGCTTCACCATCCCAATGGCGATAGACAGTCGCACCACTACAGGCGTCAACTTAGGTGAGCGGGCGATGGTCAAGCCGTTTTGATTAGCACTAGCGATCCCCCCTCTCGGCTTACTTAAGGGTCTATAGTTACCGTAGGTGCCAAATGAAGCTTTACTGTAGAGATGCCCCTCACTGATGTGATATCCGAAGTCGTCCCCTCCTTTGTCATTAGCCCCGCCTTTATTCCCAGAGTAACTGTGTGGATAGGATCCTCTGGCAGCAAAGTTCTCATCATCTACACCTGACATCGCGCGCGACCAAGGATCTCGCTCTAGTTCACGCTTGTAGAACCTGTAGTGATTCCTCAACAGATCCCATGAAGCACCTCTGACAAAGCCTTTATCGTAGGGAATCTCACAGACATATCCCAATTCGGGAGAAGAAGAGGAATGATAAAACCTAGGGTCATTATACACCGTACCCAATTCGTCATAGAAGTTCGTATTGTTCTGCTCTCCTGCGGCATGGAACTCTGCAATGCTATTAAACTCTTCCCGTGGCAGTTCAAAGGCCGTGGACAAGTCTGACTGCACTCCACCAGTTCTCACATCAGTGAGCAAGGATACGGAAGTGGTCGTCAGATCATGATAATACTGCTTGGGTAAGTCTGGCTCACTGAATGGCAAGGCGATGGATGATCTCGTCAATGATGACTTCTCCAAGTCTTTTGACTCGGTCTGCTCATAGCCATCTATACTCAATGCGGTGACACCCGTCTTGGCGGCCGTGCCCAACACACCAGCCTTGTTCCAGGAATCATCCCCTAATTCAGGTGCATAGTAGCTGGCCTTGACCCCTTCATCACCGATCCACCACCCATAACTCCCCTCAACTTGATTGTTGTTTAAGATTGGAATTTCATTCACGGAAACCTGCTGCTGCGGATTCAAAACAGAGCCCTCCCCGACCAAGGTAACCAAATCACCTGTCAGCTCATCCGAGATCGAATCCCCTGTATCGCCCACAGGAGCCCCTGATGCCCCATAGCCCAGCAAGATCTTTTTGTGGTTACTATTGTTCGGGTCTGGCCCCCATTGGCGGGTATCCCAAAAGCCTGTCCAATACTTCTTATCAGCGTGAGCATCCTCCCGAATATCCGCACGCGCCGTCACCCTTTGGTCAGGTCCGGCCCACTCTTGCAGACGCCCCAAAGCCATCATCAGCGCCATTCTCGCATTTGAACGCGCCGTCACCTCTGCACTACTGAGACTACTGATTTTAGATTCGCGCGTAGAAAGCGCCACCACACCCAATCCGATTGTCACCAGAAGCACCATCACCGTAATCGTACTCACCAAGGCAAATCCTCGTCGGCAAACCCTATCTGTACGATAGCAGGTCTGGGAATTTCGAGTTTTCATGAAATACATATCTTTAAATGTTATTCAAATAGCGTGTATTAACAGTAAATGATGCCATCACACACCAGTATTACAGCTAAGATGACTCACACTAGATGTCATTACAATATAAAAACACGCCATTACCCAGCAACTTACTGGATCCCCACGGGAACCACCACACCCCAACAAGCTGATGATCAATCAACCACGGACCCCTGCAAGCTCGACACCCAGCATGCAGACATCATCGCCGTAGCCGTTACCACCACAGTATTCACCGACCATTTCCGTCAGGTGATCAATCACCTCTTGGACCGGCATATCATCCTCTAATTCCGCGATAAAGTCACTAACCCCTTCGCGGCCGAACTGCTCACCATGGGCATTTTCAGCCTCATAAATGCCATCGGTATATAGATAGAGTTGGTTAAAAGCATCGAAAGACAGAGAGTCCCCACAATAGGGAGTCTCAGGCAGTAGACCAAGCGCAGGCCCGACCACCTCTTGATCACTTTTAAGGAAGGAAACTTTACCGTCCTTCTTGAGCATAGGCATAGGATGTCCGGCGCTAGAGTAATTAATCCGCCCCGCTTCTAGATCAAATACCATATACAAGGCTGTGGCGAACATCGTGATTCCTGACTTATTCAAGATACGGTACAAACCATCATTCAGCCCATAGAGTAGCCACTCAGGCAATCTGGCGGAATCTCTCTCTCGCTCTAACAAACCACGCAACATGGAAACAATCAGGGCAGAGCGGACTCCATGCCCCATCACATCACAAATCAGTAGCCCAACCTCAGTCTTCGAGATAGGAATCACCTCATAGAAGTCTCCAGCCATTTCACTGGCGGGAATGTACTTTGTGGCAAATGAGAGCTGATGGCCGCCCTGGATAGAAATATCCGGAATTTCGTCATCGAGAACGGCACGCTGGATATCGTGAGCGAGCTGAAGCTCTTCCTCATAAATTCTATTCCTGATACGAAGCTCCTCCGCCACTTTGGAGAGCCTCAACTGGGTGGTCACGAGAGCCGAGACATCACTGGTAACCCCAAAGGTTCCCTTGACATTGCCTCTACGGTCATACCACGGAATTTTTGTGGTAATCACATAGGAATCTTCCTGCCCCACCCATGTCTCACGCTCCACCGTAGATTCCTGTGGATGGCCAGAGAGCATGATCTCCAGCTCATCACGGCGAGATTTGTCGGCATGCTGAGCGGTGAAGAAATCATGATCCGTCTTCCCGATAAGTTCAGCACTATTCTTCAGCCCCATCTTTTCAGCAGTGGCCTGGTTAGCCATGACAAAGCGGCTATCCATATCCTTGAAATAAACATTGTTAGGAATGTTCTCGATCAGCATTCTGATCAAATGCCGTTCTTCCTCAAGAGCCAACTCAGCCTCCTTGCGCCGTGAGATGTCGATGATGGATCCAGCAATCATGAGGGGATAACCTTCATCATCACGCACACAAGCCCCACGGATCCTCAGCCAGCTAATGGAACCGCTGTCCTTCAGAAATCTGATATCCACCCCAAACAGCTCTTTACCATCCTGCTTGAGCACTCCTTCCAGTACTCTTTTGAAGTGCTCCCGGTCATTCTCATGAAAACATCGGTCGATATCTGTAAATATATTGGGGGCATTATCAGAACTACAGTCTAGAAACCCCAGGACCCTGTCAGAATACTGCACACTATGATCACTCACGCGCCACTGCCAGATCCCCTCATTCGAGGCCCGCAAGGCAAGTTCCAGTCTATCTTCTTCAGGAGGTATCATTTCTTTATCCACTCTACAGCCCCAGCCCATTGGCACCTTTCATCCTAACACCAATGAGACAAACGTCATCATCAAATCCCTTTTCCCCCATCCAGGCCATCGCTCTCTGGTCAATGTAGTCTAGCAGCGCCTCCATGCTTTCACAGCCCCCCTCACGATATGCTTTCTCCAGACGCTCTATCCCCCACTCATCACCGTTGATGTTAGATGACTCATAGATTCCATCGGTGTACATCAGCATCGTATCCACGTCACTGATAGAACAGCAGACTGAATGGTACTCAGCCTGCATGAAGAGACCAAGTGCGGGCCCCTTGCTCTCATGCCCAGTAATCTTACTTTCGCCACGCCACTTGAAAAGTGGGTAATCATGACCAGCACTCACTATGCACATATGATCACGCTCAAAGTCCAACACCACGTAGCAGGCCGTCGTAAACATATCGATCTTAGACCGCCCTAAAATACGTGTCAGCCCCTGGTTGAGACGAGACATAAACTCCGCGGGTTGGCTGGCGTAGCTGCTAGCTTTCTCCATCACCCCCTTGATCATACCGACAACGAGAGCAGATCGAACCCCGTGACCCATCACATCAGCAATGAAGATACCCACTTTACCGTCCTCCAGCGGCATCACATCATAATAGTCACCTGCCAATTCGGTGGCTGGAATATAGCGCTGGGCAATGTCTGCCTTACCAACCATAGGCGCGATATGCTCCTCCCAGACACCTTGCCTACCAGGCAACAAGGCCTGCTGCACCTCACGAGCCAGCTGAAGTTCCTCCATGTAAGCCCGGTTCCTCATTTGAAGATTGAGAGCCATCTGCTCCAGCTTTTCCTTTGCTGAGATCAGCTTGGTTACATCCGTGGAAATACCAAAAGTCCCCTTCAGCTTGCCACGGCTATCCCACCATGGGCGCTTTACAATCTGCACATAGGTATCAGGGCGGTTTTTCCAACGCTCGCAGACAATCTGATCCACGATAGACTCGCCAGTCTCCATGATTTTCAGGTCATTGGAGCGGGAAATATTCCAGTGATTCTCAGTAAAGTAGTCTTCAGGAGTTTTCCCCAAAATCTCTTCAGGGTTCTTGGCTCCGATCCAATCGCACTGGCGCTGGTTCACCATCACATAACGCGATTCCGTGTCCTTAAAGAAAACCTGAACAGGAACGTGGTCAATTACCAGCCGCAGCATGGAGCGCTCTTCCTCCAGAGCTGCTTCTGCACGCTTGCGCTTGGAAATGTCAATCATTGACCCGGTCAACCTGATAGGCTTCTCATCCTGCCAGGTAACAATCCCACGAATGCGGAGCCATCGTTTCCTGCCGTTAGGGCAGACGATGCGGCAATCAATCGCAAAGAGTTCTTCATCCGAATCAGCCAGCGTCATCTCCAAGATATTACTGAAGTAGGCTACATCCGGCTTAAACAAAATCTTTTCCGGCTCCTTGAAGATATTGATCTCCTCACCAGACTTCCAGCCCATGAAGTCGCGTACCCTGTCGGAGTAATACACCTCATCACTTCCTACATACCAGTCCCACACTCCTTCGTTAGAAGCCTTGAGGACCAAGTTTAGCGTATCTTGGAAGGTCATTTCCATTCGTAAAGATCAGTAAAACGAACTGTGCCCAAAGAATCAACCTCTATCGGATAAGATCGACGTATTTCTTAGTATTTAGCGCCTGTCGTGCGCCTTGGCATTCACCCACTCTCTCTCCATCTCCTCAGAGGTCGCCTCCGCCAGTGAAATTCCACGCTCACGCAAACTTGTCTCCAAGCGCTGAAAACGCTCTTCAAACTTTAGGTTCGTACGCTCAATGGCCACCTCGGGATTCACGCCTAACTTCCGGGCCACATTCACCACGACAAAGAGAAGGTCACCGATTTCCGCCTGTAAAGCATCTGGCACCTCTCCCCCTTCTTGATAAGCATCAAAGGCCTCTTCCACCTCGTCCAACTCCTCACGGACTTTATCCAATATCGATCTGGCGTCCGGCCAATCAAAGCCTACTTTGGAAACTTTCTTCTGTAGCTTGGCCGCCTTAAGCATACCAGGGAGACCTTTGCCCACCCCATGGAGGTATGGCTTTTCTTCGGCTCCCTTTTCTTGCCGCTTGATCTCATCCCACTGACTAAGCACCCCGTCAGCACCATCGACTTGACTATCGCCGTAGACATGTGGATGCCTACGGACCAGCTTGTCTGAAATTCCTCTGGCTACGTCATCCAAGTTGAAGCGGCCATCACCTTCGGCGATTTCGCTGTGAAACACCACCTGCAGCAGCAAGTCACCTAACTCCTCCTTGAGATGCTCCCAATCCTCTCGTTGAATGGTATCCACCGTCTCATAGGTTTCCTCAATCATGTGAGGTACCAGACTCCGGTGGGTTTGCTCCGCATCCCAGGGGCAGCCACCGGGTGAGCGCAAACGGTGCATGATCGCCCTGAGGCGCTCTAGCTGCTTCCCGTCTTCCGGGCACTCAATCATCTCCGCATCAGTCATCTTCTCTTTTTGCAGCATCACTCAGAATTTGTTTTTCTTCATCTGTCAGGCTCTGAAATCCCTGTTCACTGATCTTGTCCAAAATACGGTCAACCTCGTCACCTTGGAGATTCACCACGGTACGCGGACGTATCTTTGCCTCGCGCACCACCTTTGGTCTCTTGGCGCCTCTGGCACCTTTTGGATCCAAAAAGCCAAGCAAGCCGGGAAATTTCATGAGCACAAAGCCCATAATCGCTCCACCAAGATGACCCGCCTCACCTCCGTCATTCTGCCCCCCGGTCAAAACCACGTAGACAGCAATGACCAGAAAAACAATTCCCAGCGTCCTCATCTTCATGGGAATGGGCGGAAACAGCAGCATCACCCGCATGTCTGGCGCGATGATAATCAGGGCCACGATAATACCGAAAATACCCGCCGAAGCTCCACAGAGCAGGCCATAGCTCTCCACCACCCCTAAAATCCCCAAGATACTGTAAAACAGAGCTCCAGCGGCCCCGCAGATCAGATAATAGGCCACAAATTTCTTGGTACCCCAGAAGCGTTCTACAAAAGGCCCAAAGAAGAAAACCGCAAGCATGTTCCCCAACAAATGCCAGCCTCCAAAATGAAGAAACTGGAAGCTTACGACTCTCCAGATCTGGCCCGCTAGAAAGCCATCCGTAGTGTACCCTCCGAACTCTTTAAAGCGTCCAATAGTGCCCCGCTCCACCCCTGCGGCATCCAGGAAAAACACTACGATATTGATAATCAAAAGCCACTTGCACGCCTGAGCGCCTTCAAACTTGGATGGCTGCCGCATGGTATTCCCGTTTCCGTAGTAGTGTTGCTGCATGTCGTGTTTCTCTCTGATGCATACCACGCCCAACAGCCCTCCGCAAATCACAACAGCTTTTTCCCTCAACCTCAGGCTTGAAAAATAGCCGCACTAGTCACAATCTCCCACATGCCCTTCAAGCTGCAGAGATTCATCTGGCCAGCGGTGTTCCTCCTTCTAGGAAGCATCGCAGCTTACTATGGTTGCAGCGCCGAGAGCCACGCTGTCCAAGAACAGATGATTGGATACCCGAACTCGGACCTGAAAGCCCACAGTCTCCGGCCGTGGCTTTTGGGACTGCTCTGCTTCCTGCCGTTCATCACCAGCTTGGCCTACTCCCTCTCTGGCACGCTGGACCGCTATACGATGCGCCAGTTCCTCACCGCTTTTTCCATCTGCTTCGGAGCCCTCTTCTCGCTGATGATGCTGGAGGATCTTCAAGACAACGTTTCAGACTTTAAAGAAAGTAGCGATGCAGCAGCACTGATGGCCAAGCATTATCTGGTCAAACTCCCTTCCCTGATCGTCTTCATCCTGCCCTACTCACTGATGCTCTCCCTGCTCTGGTGCCTGGGCAAGATGTCGCGCAGCCAAGAAATCGTTTCTATGATCCAGACTGGCAGGGGCGTGACCCGCATCGTAGCCCCGTTGATTGGCTTCGGGGTACTGGCAGCCGTGATATGCATTATCTTCAACTACCACTGGGCTCCATACGCGGACGGCCAGGAGCGCACTATTCTACAAGCAGCCAAAGGCGACATCACCGCAGAAGCCAATAACGTGGCATACCAAAACCACAGCAACACCCGGCAATGGTTTGTTGGCAGCTTTCCCTACCGCCACTCAGACGGAGCTCCTTTGGAGGATATATCCATCACCGAAATAGATGAGGATAACCACATCATACGCCGCATTCACGCCTCTACCGCAACCTGGTCTCGCCAGGATAAAACCTGGACCCTTGTGAACCCGGTCATCTATGATCTCACTGTGAGCCCCATGCCCACAATCAAGAAATTGGAGGAACCAATGATCACCAAGTGGAAAGAAACTCCCTGGCAAATCATCAAGCCTGGCCTCAAGCCCCCATATCTGGGTATTCCCGGCCTTAATAGCTGGCTCGCCAATCACCAAGAGCACCCACTCTCGGACAAACGCTCCTACCTCACCCACTGGCATTACCGTTTTGCCCAACCATTCATCTGCCTGATTACTATCCTGCTGGCCGCCCCGCTCGGCATCGTCTTCACCCGTCGCGGAATTGGCGGCGGCATTGCCGTGGCCATCTTCCTCTGTGCCGGGATGATCTTCTGCTCCACGGTTTTCCCAACCCTGGGCGAGTCAGGCCACCTATCTCCATTCTGGGCAGCCTGGGCAACCAATATTCTATTCACCTGCGTCGCGCTGGTGCTATTCTACCGCCGCATGACCGGCCAGCCAATTTACCAGGCCGTCATGAACTTCCTAGCTTCGGAACGATAGCCGAATGTTCTCAGGATCCACCAACATCAACCGAACAAGCACTTATGGCACTTCCAGAATCATGGTCCATCAAATCACGCAGCCACCGCTGCTCGGTCACTGACCGCCATTTTGAAAAGGACGAGCCCTTTTACACCGCTATTTTCCCCGACCCAGAGTCCAGCGGCTACATCAGGCGCGACTTCTGCCTAGAAGCCTGGAATGACCGCCCTGCAGATGCTGAGCAGCCTTTTTCATTCTGGCGCAGCCATTACGAACCACCGGTAAGCGATGAAAAAGCCAGTGTGGTAGCCAAGGAATCCGCGGAAGAACTGCTCTCTCGCCTGATTGAAGAAGACGAGCCTCATACGGAGAATGCCCGCTACATCCTGGCCGTGATGCTTGAGCGCCAAAAGCTGCTCGTGGAGACAGACAACCAGCACACACCGAATGGCATCCTGCGCATCTATGAGCACAAGAAAAATGGCGACGTCTACATCGTCAGAGATCCGAATATCCCTCTGGATCAGATCGAATCCGTGCAATCAGAAGTAGCCGAACTGCTGGATGGCAACCGCCCAAGAGCAGAGGAGCAGACAGCGAGTTCCGAAGGGACAAAGAGCGAAGAAACCTCCGACGAACAAACCAAAGAAGCCGCAGAGGCTACCAGCGAGACGGAAGAAGCACAAACCGAGAGTGCAGAAAGCAACTCTGAGGAAAGTGACTCAGACGAAACGGCCTCATCAGACGAGGAGGAATAAGCCACCTAATCCGATTTACCCTTTAAACAAAAATGGCACCGTACTCAGATGTACGGTGCCATTTTTTATACGATTAAAAGTGTTGCTTACTGAACGATACGCAGTGGAGCAGGAACTGTCACCACCTTCATGCCGGCGCACTGGGCAGCCATGATACCAGCTGGGGCATCCTCAAGAACCAGGCAGTCCTTTGGATCCACTTCAAGCCTCTCGGCAACTTCAAGGAAGACATCTGGAGCCGGCTTGCCGCACTTCACGTCATCAGCAGTCACGACCTCGTCAAAGAGATCACTCAAGCCTGTGAGTTTCAGTGTTTTTTCCACGACAATGCGTCCGCCACCTGTGGCGATCCCCATTGGCATTTTACCACGGATCTTTTTGGCGAACTCCACCACGTCAGGAATGACTGTGACTTTGTCCAGCTTCTCCAAGAAGGCATTGCGCTTGGCGTAGGCAATGGCCTCAGGATCAAGCTGCAGGTTAAATTCCCCGTTGATCTCTTTCACAATATCCACGGTAGGACGACCACCCATGGAGTAGAAAACATCCTCAGGAAATACATGCTTTGGAGCACCGTGCTTTGCCAGTGCTTCGCACCAGGCATCAAAGTGTGCTGGCATTGAATCTACCAGGGTTCCGTCGAGATCGAAGATCACAGCCTTGTAACCTTCCTTTGGGATATTGAGTGAGCCAAATCGTTCCATTGCGCAGGTTTAGTGCCTTGTTCCTCACGAAGATGCAAGCGTGGAAAACGCCCTTATCGTAACATTTTTTTCACAAGTGTTTGATTATCTTAAGCCTCCAAATCTCCAAGAATGACGATTCATCTCTTCCATGAACAAGGCTCATTGAAAAAAGCCCCGCCGAGACTTGGATCCTACTGACTAGAGAACCACGTCCTCGTTTTCATAGACCCCTGATGCAATCCAAAGGGTTTCGTCTTTATCGTTGGTAAAGGAGACCTCACCTTTGATCACAACGCCCTCAGAAAAGCGAACAGATCCCTGAATGCTCAGCTTGCTAGCCTCCAAGAGAGACGGCTGCCCAAGCCCCTCCAGAGAATCCACCAGCTTATATTCATCACTGAGATTCACCACGGGCGGTTTGCCGTTACGCTCTGGCACCAAAGCGATTCTGCCGTCCTCAGTGGTCTCGTAGGCATCGGAACGCAGGGAGAAGAGGTCAGCAGTCGTCTTAACCGGAGCAAATCTAGATCTCGGCACGCAGATGGCACCAGCCCCCTTGAAGCATTCAATCGCCGCCCCCATGGCAGTCTCCAGCTGATATACCTTAGGAGTCTCCTTGTCACGCGGGTCAACGGTCTTGACGTTCTTGATCATCGGAAGTGGCAGTACGCCCCCCTTGTCTTCAAGCTCCTGCTTCAGGTAATCCAGACGAATCCAAAGGCTGTTTGTATTGAAATACTTGTGTTTGTCCACGTTCTGGAACTCCTCAAGATCCTTCTCCTCGCACTGGGCAACTTCACGCAGCAGCAGCTGATCATCAATCTTACGAACCGCGAGATGACCTCCTTTTTTGTCTGCCTCAGTCCTGCGAGTAGCCTCCATCAGGAATGGCTTCTCACTATCGGCAAAATACTTGAGTATACCTGCATCCAGAACAGCACCGAGATTATCCGAGTTGGAGACAAAAGCATACTTCACGCCCTGCTCAAGCAGCTGATCCAGCCATCCTGAACCCGCAATCGCCGGATACAAATCACCGTGACCAGGAGGGCACCATTCCAAGTCTGGATTTGCGGGCCACTCGATTGGCTGTAGGCTCTCACAGTCCACTTTTGGAATCTGGTTTTGCCTAAGCTCCACCTCTTCGGCCTTAGCCAAGCCTCTATCCTCGTACTGCTCGAGATGAGCGAGAGTATCTTCAGAGGTACTGAAACTATTCATCAGCAGGAACTTCACAGCAGCTCCTGTGGTTTCACGCAGATGCGTGATCTGGTTCACGATGATATCCAGGAAAGTCTGATCATCCTTCACCTTGAGCAGACTTTTCGCCTTCTGAAGCCCCATACTAGTCCCCAAACCACCATTCAGCTTGATCACCACGGTCTGAGCCAGCAGCTCAGGATCAAAGTCGCCATCTCCAGAGAGGCTACCTAGCTCAGGAAGACCAGTCACCGGATCGATCGTATCCTCCGGAATTGAGGTTGCTCCTCGATGGGTAAGAATAGAGTAGTTGCGCTCGAACGAAAGGATCGCAGGCTCACTCACTCCGGCTTGCTCCATCTTGTCTCTAAAAGGGGTAAAGTCACTCATACTTGCCACCATCCATGACTAAGAGACCCACGAAAGTCACGGATAAACTCAGTCACTAAGTCGTAACATTTTTGCCAGCAGCCCTCTTCTGCACCAGAACCCAATCGCACCAGCTCTAAATGAGACACTTACAACAAAAAACACCACCAAACCAGGCTTTACCCACTAATTTTTAACGATATAAGTCCAATCAGAGCAAATCTCCCTTGCTTTTTCTTCATACAGAGAAAGACTCCGCTCATATGAATCAGGAAATTACCTTAACTCGCGAGGTTGAAGCCATCCAGATCCCAAGCGGTGACAGCATCGTTCTCCCAGTAGGAACCCCTGTCGTCATTACCCAGACACTTGGTGGCACCTACACTGTTGCTACTCAGGCAGGCCTGGCTCGTGTCTCATCCAAGGACGCGGACGCACTCGGGATCGACCCAGAAGAGCACGCCCAAAAGCAAGAAATTGCCGCGGCACTCAAGGATGCTCCACTAGAAGATCAGGTATGGGCTCAACTCAAGGAAGTTTACGATCCTGAGATCCCTGTAGATATCGTTAACCTCGGTCTTGTCTATGACTGCACTCTAGAGGAAGTTGATTCCGGCAAAACCAAGGTTAATGTCAAGATGACCCTGACAGCTCCCGGCTGCGGTATGGGCCCAGTCATTGCAGCTGACGCCCAGTCCCGCATCATGGCTCTGGACGGCATCGAAGACGCCCAAGTCGACCTCGTCTGGGATCCAGTCTGGAACCAAGACATGATCACTGAAGAGGGCAAAATGAAACTCGGAATGATCTAACCAGATCCATTCCCTAACCACACCAGTACAGATGAGAACCACTCTAAAACTAGCCCTACTCCCCCTCATGGCTGTACTCACCGTCTCCTGCGCTACATCCAATAGTTTCCACAGTGAAATTCACGTGTGGCCAGATTCCGCGGAGCACAAACCACACCTGGCCGAGACCAGACTCGCCCTCTCCAAAACACAGAATGGTGCAGGCACTACCACGGTGAAGGCCATCTTTGTGGACGTACACAGCAGAAGCCCACAAAAGCTCTCTGCCACGATCCCTGGACAGCTCGGCCAGCTAAAGACTGACTGGGTCACCGCTGACCTCGTGCGTCTCACTACGACTTCCGGCACCAACCTGCTGGAATTCCGCCGAGACTCCCGCAAAAAGTGGTCCGTTCGTCAACCATAGGCGCTGACTGCTTTTAAAGCCTTTTTCAAAGCCCATCCGCGCAAGCCGATGGGTTTTTTATGGCCTCAATCCAGCCACTCACGGGGATCAACGCCATAGTACTTACGCAGTTGCTCAAACAAATCCGGATAGGCTTTCGCTAGCTGCTCAGGCTTTTCATAAAATGTTTCCGTAGCTACAGCAAAAAACTCGGCAGGATTTTCCGCGCCATAGTCATCCATGACCCCACGTTTTCCTTTTTCCACCCGGGCCTGCAACTGCTCGAAAGCCGGCCTAAAGACAGCCGCCCATTCGCGGTATAAGCCGGTACTAGAAAGTACGGGAACACCATCCCCAGCTCCGTCTCTCTGGTCAAGCTGGTGGGCAAACTCATGGATGGCGACATCATGCCCGTCTTCAGGATTCCGCCCTCCGGCCACGACACTATTCCAAGACAATACCACGGAACCCGTGCCCCAGCTTTCACCGAGACGAACATCCTCCGCACCATGCATCCCCTCCGCTTTATAAGCACCTGGATAAAGGAGAATGGTCCTGAGTTTTTCGTAGTAGTTATGATTGATTCCGAGCAACAGCAAGCAGGCCTGGGCCGCAATCACGCGTTGCATATGTGGCGTCACCGACTCCAGCCCCCCACAGGCCTCAAATCCCTTTTCGGAAATGAAGACATGCATCAGCCCATCCAGTTCATCACGAGTGGCTACTGGCAGCCTGCCATAGAGAACGAAATCTTCAGCAATCTGCGCTCTGGTCTCGGCATCAAAGCGTTGCTTACGAAGCAAGAGCCTTCTTCGGTCACGCTTTCCATTCAGCCAGCGAACTGCCAGCAAGGCTGCAGCAATCACCGCGACCAGAACCAGAAGATAGCCTAATTTTTGCATACTCTATCGTTCATTCCAGCTCACCAAATCCGCATACTTCACACCACTGCCCCCAAAGATATCCAGAGCACTGCCTACCGTAATGTCCACCTTGCCAGAGCTGTGTTTGTCCACGGCCTCAATGTCAGTCATTTGACCTACACCTCCTGCGTAAGTCATGGGAATCTTGCCCCAGTCACCAAGCAGCCCCACCAATTCCAGATCTACTCCACCACATAGTCCCTCCACATCCGCCGCATGAATGAGGTACTCCGTGCAGTATTCGGCCAAACCATCCAGAGAGTCCTTGGTCACGTCCACCTGGGTAAGGGTCTGCCAGCGGTTCATCGCTACAGTCCAACCTTGGGCGGTCTTGCGGCAACTCAGATCCACCACCAACTTGTCCCTGCCGATTTCTTGACTCAGCTGCTTGAGGCGATCCCAACTAAAGGTTCCATCCGCATCGAACAACCAACTGGTCACGATCACCTGGCTGGCACCAGCCTGCAGCCACTCGGCAGCATTATCGATCGTCACACCGCCACCCAGCTGCATTCCACCCGGCCAAGCCGCCAGCGCCGCCAGTGCCGCTTCACGGTTTCCTGGGCCCAACTGGATCACATGCCCACCTGTAAGATTGTCCTCTCGATAACGTATAGCAAAGTCTGCCGCAGACTCATCCGCTACGAAATTTTCCCGCAAGCCAACTCCATCATCAGACAATGTTCCGCCGACAATTTGTTTCACTTGGCCATTGTGTAGGTCAATACATGGTCTAAATTTCGTCATAGATTTCTGCGCCCGTCATTGATTAGTGTTCAGCACACAGAAGCAACTCCAGAACAAAGCGCAAGCACCAACACCATGAAAGCTTTTCCCACTCTCCTGAAATTCTCCCTTATCTCCTGCATAGCGTTGAGCGCCTGCAAGCAAGACCAGCAAGCTTCCTCAGACCAGGCTGAAACGACGGAGAACTCTCTCCCGAAAGGTCCAACAGAAGCACCCGAAGGCATGGTGTGGATTCCAGGTGGCACCTTCCTCATGGGCAACGACAAGGATCCCGGCAATCTCTCGATCTTCCTCGAGGGAACCGAAAAGATCCAAGATCCTGAGAGAAAAGCCGAGGTCATCGCCAGGATCACAGAAAACCATTTCGCGGAAGAAAAACCCGTCCACAAGGTCAAGGTGGATGGTTTCTTCATGGATGAAACAGAAGTCACCAACCGCCAGTTTGCCAAATTCGTCGAAGAGACTGGCTATGTTACCCTGGCTGAAAAAGGACTTTCAGCGGAGGAGTTTCCAAAAGCCCGTCCGCAGGATCTTAAAGGCGGCTCAAACGTCTTTACCAAGCCCCAAGAAGAGGTCAACCCGCGTTCTCCAGGCAGTGCTTGGCGCTGGTGGGCCTTTACTCCAGGTGCTAACTGGCGCCACCCGGAAGGTCCAGATTCAAGTATCGAAGGTAAAATGGATGATCCTGTCGTCTGCGTGAATTATGATGATGCCCAGGCCTACGCCAAATGGGCTGGCAAGCGCCTCCCCACCGAAGCCGAGTGGGAGCGTGCCGCGAGAGGCGGCCACGAGCAGCGCATGTACATCTGGGGTGACAGCGTGAAAAAGGACGGCAAATGGATGACCAACTGCTTCCAGGGTGACTTCCCGAACAAGATCGAAGCTGACGACGGCTTCACCTTCAGAGCTCCAGTCAAGAGCTACCCTCCGAATGACTACGGCCTCTATGACATGGCTGGCAATGTCTGGGAAATCTGCAGCGACTACTACAGCCCTTCCTATTTTCAGACACTTGTTGGCGAGACAACTGAGAACCCGAAAGGGCCTGAATCCCCGATTACCTCAGTCGAAGCTGACCAATTTAATGCCACAGGGACCTGCCCACCTCCTACACCTGGCGCTCACCCGCTTACCCACCTCAGAGTATCCAAAGGCGGCTCCTTTCTCTGCCATTTCTCCTACTGCCTGCGCTTCCGTCCGGGTGCCCGCCACTATCACGAGCCGATGACTCCATCTCACCACACCGGCTTCCGCTGCGTGAAAGATGCCCCAGTGAAGAAATAGCACGATTTATAGATCGCAAGCACGGCGAGAATCGTTCAATAATCACTCGCCGTGACGAAATCTGAAATGCTAGACCGGGCCAGACGCGTTGCCCAAATCGAAATCGACGCGATCCTCAATCTCATCGACCACCTCGATGACGACTTTGCCGAAGCGATCCAACTCCTTCAGCATGCGCTGGAAAACCGAGGTAAAATCATCGTCATCGGGATTGGCAAGTCGGGTAACATCGGCCACAAAATCGCCGCCACGCTGAACTCCACAGGATCCACGGCGGTCGTACTCAATTCCCAGAATGCCTTGCATGGTGATCTAGGAATCATTTCAGACGGGGATGCCGTCATTACCCTTTCCTACTCAGGTGAGACCGCAGAACTCCTTGAGCTACTGCCGCACGTAAAGCGTTTTGACGTCAAGATCGTCTCCATCACCAAGTCACGAGAATCCACCCTCGCGAAGCATTCGGACGTCACCCTCTGCACACCGATCCAGCGCGAGGCATGCCCACTGAACCTGGCCCCCACTTCCTCCTCCACTGCCGCACTGGTCATGGGGGATGCTCTGGCCATGGTTCTGCTAGATGCCCGTGGATTCACGGAAAGTGATTTTGCCAAATTCCATCCAGGCGGATCCTTGGGTCGCGCCCTTCTAACAACCGTGGCAGACATCATGCGCAGTGGCGACAATTTCGCCAAGGTGCTGCCATCCGCCACTATCACCGAGGCCATTGATGCGATGAGCGCAGCCCGCTCCGGTGCCTGTGTCGTCGTCCATCCAGATGAGACTCTAGCAGGCGTCTTCACTCATGGAGATTTCGCCCGCTCATTTCAGTCAGACAATGCCATCGGCTCGCTTCCTGTTAGCAACTTCATGACGGAGAATCCAATCACCGTAAAGTCAGATGCACTGGCAGCTGAAGCCGTGAATATCCTCTCCCATCACCGGATCGATGACCTGGTCGTGGTCAGCCCCAATGGACATGTCATCGGGCTGGTAGACTCCCAGGACTTGGCTCGCCTGAAGCTGATCTAGGATTTACCACTCACCCTGCAAGGGACTCCATAAGCCGTGGATCCACTGGGGATGTCACGCGTCACTACACTGCCCGCGCCGATCACGCAATCGTCACCGATGGTTACACCACCAATGATGGTCACACTGGCGCCTATCCACACCCGGTCACCGATGGTGACTGGCTTGGAACTGGTGACATAGCTTGCTTGGCCCTCTGCCACCTCCTTGAGCACACGCTCGCCGGAGGAAACAGGATGGTCCGCACAGCAAATTCTCAACCCGGCACCTATCAAGCCATCGCATCCGATTTTGATCCAATTGGAATCCTGGAAAAAGCACTGAGCGCCAACATACGTCCGCTCACCGATCGAGATATGCGCGCCATACTCGCAGTGGAAAGGTGCTTCCACCCAGACACCTGCTCCTAGCTCATGCAGGCATGGCTCCAGATAGCGCATGCGGTCTTTCTCAGCGATAGCCGCATTAAAATCCTGTATCACCTGACGACTCTGCCAGTAGAGCTCCAGCAACTCCGCATCCCTGGAATTGTAACTCTCCCCACGGAGCATCTTTTCTCTCTCGGTCATGATCCCATGATATAGATAATCCGGCACAGAGCTGCAAGGCTCTGGCCGGATTATCTAGATTTAAACTAGCTCGCGATTAGACCAAAGGTTTGAGGGAGACCTCTTGGGTCACCTTGCCGTCCATGTCTTTGACGACAAACTGAAGTCTCTCTTTGTTGGCGCCCGCGGTGATCAGACGGGCCTGCTTCATGCGTGGACCACCACCGACCAACTGGTCGTAAGGGAACTTCTCATCAGCCTTGATATGTGCCTCGCGATGCGTGTGGCCAGACACCACGATCTGTACCCCCCATTTGACAAGGATATCATTCCAGAGTTCACGGCTTCTTCTGCTGAAGTGGTCATAGCCGTGATCGGTACTCTCATCGATCCAGCGCAGCGGGATGTGGCAGAACACCACCTTGTAGGGAGCATTCTTAATCTCAGGTCGTTGGATCACTTTCTCCAGCCATTCCGCCTGGGCTTGTCTCATCGGCTCACAAGCCACGCGTCCGAAGAGATAAGGATTATCGTCATCCTTGTCTTCACCCGTATCCAGACAGATGGCGGCCACTGGACCACTGCGGAAGGCACACCAAGGAAGTCCTTCGGCAGTCGCGGCGTAATCCTCCACCTGATACGCATGGGTTCCACGCAGATCATGGTTACCACGAAGGAACACGAGCGGATGCTTGGCGGTAAAATCTTCTCCTTTGCCCGGAGTAATGAGAGTGGCGGCGACTTCTCCTTCCTTGTACCAGTCGTTGCTAGTATCCCCGTTCCAGAGCAGGAAATCACCAGCCGGAGTCATCTCCTGTAGCTTTGCGATGGTCTCATCCCACTTGTGGGTGTCATTCCATACCGCAAAGTTGGTCGAATCCTTGCTGCCATCGAGAGTGCGGAAACGTCTGATCTCCCCTTCTTCCTTTTTAGGTTCCTTGTGGTTAAAATTCTCTGTGATCACCCGGTAGTAATACTCCGTACCCGGCTCACAACCCTCCAGGCGGACCCTGATCACCTCTTTGCCAGCAGGGCGAATGCCCCAGTCGTCACCACGCTGTACCTGCCCTAGATCCTTGGTTTTCCCATATTCCACGTAGCCTTTGGCCAAGCCGCTCACACGCCAGACAATCTCCACGCCATCTTCCCGGGGAGCCATGACAGCAGGATGCCCTACAGCGAGAGTCTGAGCCTGCTTTTCGGCCTTCTCGGCGTCTTTGGCATTAACGGCAAGCGAACTGCCCAAAACGGATCCGAGAGCGGATAACTGGATAAAATGTCGACGTTCCATAAGCCTAATACTTACCCATCTACTGAGATTTTTCAAATGGCCAAATCGTTCTACCCTTGGCATTTTCAACCGAACTTGAATCTTGACACTTGGCCCTCAAAGCCCCCAACTCCACGCAACACAACGGGTCGCTTAAAGGCGGCCCATGGCAATTTCATCCAATATCCAACATTCAATATTATGGCTATCGTAGCAACCAACCTCAAAAAAGGTCAGTGCATCAAGTATGAAGGTGAGACTGGTGTAGTTCTCAACCTTGAGCACCGTACTCCAGGTAAAGGCAACGCTCTCATCGCTGCCACCATCCGTTCTTTCCAGACAGGTAAGACCAAGACCATCCGCTTCGCTTCTTCCGAAAAAGTGGACATCGTGGAAACTGACCGCCAGAAGCTTGAGTTCTCCTACTCAGACCCAGCAGGCTTCCACTTCATGGATCTCACCACTTATGAGACCATCACGCTTCCAACCACCATGATGGAAGATCACGTGGACTACCTTAAGGAAGGTCTCGAAGTCGAAGTACTTTTCATCGAAGGCAATGCGGTAACGGTTACCCTTCCTGCTACTGTTGAGCTCGAAGTGACTGAGTCCTCCGAAGGCCTCAAAGGCGACACTGCAAACAACCCGACCAAGCCAGCCACACTTGAGACAGGCAAGATCGTTCAGGTGCCTCTCTTCATCAAGCAAGGTGACGTTCTCAAGATCAACACAGAGGACGGCTCCTACCTCGGCCGCGCCTAAGCTGCTGCCCAGAACACATTTTCTAAAGCACTCTCCAGCCGGGGAGTGCTTTTTTATTCTTCAAGATCAGCGACGATCTTCACCTCCAGATCGATCAGATCATTAACCAGATGCCCGGCGAGACGGTTGAATAACTTGCCAGATCCGTAGTAGACACCCCAGCGTGTCCGGTCGATAGAGAAACTTGCCTGGGCGGCCACCCGCTTGCCGTCATCAGTGAATCCGGTCACAGCCTCAAAGGTTACCGGAGCCACCACGCCACGCATCTCCAGCTGCCCTTCAATCTCCATATTCGGAGCACCCGGCACACCATCGCGCAGCACCCTGCAGCGGCGGCTGAAAAACTTGCTCTCCGGATGGTTAAAGGAATCAAAAAAATCATCCCCCTTGAGGTGATCTATCAGCACATCATGTAGCTTGTCCCCTTCCAGATCATGGCAAGTGATCTTATTCATATCCAGATTGAACTGGACGGAGATCAGCTCGCCTCCACCAAACTCTAACAATCCAGCTTCTATAGCCACCTCACCTCGGTGCTTGTTGAGCAGATTCCTCCCCGTCCAGATCACCGAGCTTTCCTCAAGGTTCACCTTGAGAATCTGATCCCCAAGAAAGACTTCAGGTTCACAGGTCTCACTGCTTCCCATCGTCTCTTTCCCTGCCTTCTTCCATTTCTTGATACCGCCCAACCACTGATAGACATTCCGGTAACCAGCTTTGGACAACTTCTCAGCCGCCACTTCCGCCTCCAGGCTTTTCCTACCATGACCGTAGACACACAGCGGCGCCTCCAGGTCAGGAAAGCTTGCTTTCACCTCATCCAGAAAAACCACTTCAAAGACGCAATGGTTGATTGCCCCGGGGATATGCTCGCACTCGTAGTCATCTCTCAGCCTCACATCGATCAAATTAAGATCATTTGATTCTTCCAACTCTTCGACACTTTGAATCGTATTCACCATACCAAGCTTCATCTTAGCTTAGTGAAGCAAAGATGACAATTTACAAAACGTCCTGATACGCTCCGCTTTTCACCATCTCCACGAGTGAGTTACCAAGATCATCTGAAAGCATCGAACTACAGAGATTGAGTGCAGGAGGAATCTCTCCCACCACTTCCTTCAGGCAGTCCAAGCGCTTGCCACCACCGGCCACGATATCTTCGACTACCCAGGGGCTGGCCATGCCCACCTCATCAATCAACTGCATTTTGGTAAAGGCATCCAGCGCCTTCAGAAGCTTGGGCCCAAGAAGCTGAGGTGCCAGCTGATCACCCTCGTGCACCTCAATAATCCTCTCACAACTGTGGGCATAAAAATCCAGAAAGGCATTCCCAGGCTCAAACACACAGAGGGCATTGTGAATCCCTCGTCTTACCTTGCGGCTCTCCTCCACCCAGACTTCACGGCCAAAGGCATATCCATAGTCCAAGCTCTCAGGGAGCCGAAGTCGTTCCGGCTCGATGACCAGAACATCGGCATCCAGCCAGATGACCCTCTCGCAGCCATCCTGGATCGCTTGCTGGCAGAGTTTTAAGCGCCCTAAATCCACCAGCATCGGCCAACGCTCGCCCACCTTCTCCTTGAAATGCTCGGGCAAGCTAGCCAGCAAGGCATCATCATCCGCTAAGAAATACTCCCATCCATTCGAGTCAGCCCAGGACCTAACAGAACCCATGCAATCAGCTATCCAAGTGGGCACCTCGCTCGTTCTAAAGGACTGGATAACCCGTATCATAATTGGTCTACCACACTCTCAAGAATAGGATTGTTCCACCCCTGGGTCATTTGAGGTGTCACCCGTTTGGAGACCCGGAAATCCTTGTAAAACAATTGAGAAACCAAGGCATCCACCGCTCTCCGGTTAGAATACGAGATATTGATCTCCTCGTTGATTCTCATGCTCAAGCCATCATAATTCGCAGAACCCACACAGGCCCAATCATCCACCACGACCGCCTTCACGTGTGTAAACTCAGGGTACATATAGACCTTCGCCCCAGCATCGATCAGTTGCTTGGCCACGTCCCTGTTTCCTTTATCCAGCAGCTTGGAATCATTCTCCTCCGGAAAGACCATCCGTACATCCACCCCTCTGGCCAGAGCATCCTTCAACTCACGCACCAGACCATCCGAAGTAAAATAGGAATTCTGGATATAAACCCGCTTCTTGCTCATGCGAATGGCGGCTAGAATCGCCGACCTGATTTGTGCGGACTTGGCATCGGTCTTGAGAATACGGATCGGGTACTCACCACCTCGAGGATAGACCCGGAACGAATGATAATCATGGAAGGGCAACTGCCAGTCACCCCAGCCACCCTGCAAGATCCAGGCTCGATCAAAATCATTCTGTAAGGCGGTGACCACCGGGCCGCGCACCTTGACCATCATATCGTGCCACTCATAGCGGTACTCACGCCCCACGTTCATCCCCCCAAGATAAGCCACCTCTTGGTCGACAATGAAAAGCTTGGAATGATCCGTCACGAGGAAGGGATTTTTGGACTCCCTGACCTCCACCTTGTTCCCCTCGGTGAGGTAGCGATACATCGACTCAGGAGACTTGAAGCCATGATCCATTTTCGTCGCTGGTGGCGTCCACCAGCTTGCAATCGAACCCAGCTCATCCATCAGCACCCTGCAGCGCACCTTGTCCCCCTTGGATCTCAGCAAATCCGAATACCAGACAGCCACATCATCATTGTCATAGATGAAGACCCGGGTATCCACACTGCGCTTGGCCCCCTTGACCGTTCTCTCCAGATCATTGAAAAACGCCTTTCCATCGATCAAGTACTCCACCTTCCCCGGAATTGGCTCCGGCATTCCGATTTTGGTAAGAGCATCCTCGATGCTGTGCGAATTGCGATAGACCTCATCCATCTCTATCTGTGAGAGCAGCGGGTCAGCCGCGATTTGAAAGCGACTCTTCACCATCGACACCCCCTTGGAAGTGGTGGTCACTGGATTTCGCAGAATGGAGACGGCATGTCCCCGTACCACCACCTTGCTGACCGTCATCACCGGCACACTGACCGTCTTCAGAGCATCACGCTCATCGAAGAATTTCGTCTCAGGTACACTACAGGATGCTAGTAGCCCACAGGATAGTAGTGACAAATGAAGTAATCGCACCCTCACAGACTAACAGCATTCTCTCATATTACCAATCGAAACTCGCTCCATCACCCCAACAAGTCTCTCATCTCCTCAGCACTGATGCCGGACATCATCGGTTGCTCTTCGTCGCCGATGGCGGCACCGATCAGACCTTTCTTACGCTGCTGAAGTTTGAGGATTTTCTCCTCTACCGTTCCCTTGGCGATCAACTTGTATACCGTCACCGGCCTTGTCTGGCCGATACGGTAGGCACGGTCAGTAGCCTGGGCCTCCACAGCCGGGTTCCACCATGGGTCGAAATGCACCACCGTATCTGCAGCGGTGAGATTCAAACCATAACCACCGGCTTTCAAACTGATCAGGAAGGCGTCTGGCCCACCTTCTTGCTGGAACTTCTTCACCTCCCCGGCACGGTCACGTGTGGAACCATCCAGATAGGCATAGCTGATCCCCTCGGCATCCAAGGCTTGCTTGGCCAGACCGAGCATCTTGGTGAACTGACTAAAGACCAAGACCCGGTGTCCGCCACGCTTGGCTTCCTGCAGTAGCTCGACGAGCATTTCCAGTTTGGAAGATACTTCGGACAGGGCCTTATCCTCCACTCCGTCCATGCCTAACAGCCTCAAGTCGCAGCTCGCCTGTCTGAGACGTAGCAGCACGGTCAGCATCTGCATGCGAGCGCGGCCACCTTCCAGTTCATCGACCTGGCTGACGCCCATACGGTGTACCTCCTGATAGGCCTTCTTCTGCATATCACTAGGCTCGCACCAAAGTATCTGTTCCATCTTGCCTGGAAGATCTTTCGCCACCTGTGTCTTGGTACGGCGAATCATGAAAGGCTCCACCCGCATCCTTAGCCTGCGCATGATGTGTTCATCTGGTCGATTCCCCGACAGTGGTCCTTCATAGCGGTTTTTAAAATCCTCCCGGCTGCCGAGGTAACCAGGCAGCAAGAAGGCATAGAGCGACCACAAGTCCCTGACAGCATTCTCTACCGGCGTACCGGAGAGTGCCACACGAGCGTCGGACTGAAGCTGACGCAGCGCCTTCGCAGCCTGGGTATCCGGATTGCGGATCACGCTGGCCTCATCCAGCACCACAATACCGAGTTCGAGCTCACGGTACTTTTTCAGGTCTCGGGCAATCAGAGCATAGCTGGTGATGATGATATCCGCGCTATGCATCACCTCAAAGTAATCCTTTCTGCCTGGCCCGTGCATCACGAGTGCATTCATCCCGGGAATCCACTTGGCAGCTTCATCCGCCCAGTTCCCTAAGAGAGAGGTAGGACACACGACCAAGGAGGGCTTTCCTTTTCTGAGATGCAGCAAGGAGAGAGTCTGCAAGGTCTTACCCAGACCCATGTCATCCGCCAGCAGGGCAGCCCCCTCTTGCTCCACTCTCTCTGCCAGCCAGGCAATACCATCCTCCTGATAGCCCCGCAGGACAGGCCTGATGGTCTCCGGTAGATTTTCTAACACCGAGCGATCCGGCATCGGGGCTTGCTCACTGTGATAGTAATCCCTGACCCTACGCAAGAAGGCTCCTTGATTCTGCGGCACGTAGAACTTCCCGCCCTCCTGGCGAGGATCCGTATCTCTCAGTACCGACTCCACCATCTCGGCGTCAAAGCTAGAGATCACCACCTGCTTGCCATTCTTGGTGCGGGCTGACTTCTTGCCTGCCGCCAGCATTTTGCGGATCGCTTCCTTAGGAATTTCCTGCCCTGCATCTGTCTGGAATCCATAGTCAAAGGCCAGCCAATCCTCCCCGCTTCCGCTGACTTCAATATTCGGACGTACACGGACCAGGTTCCCCTTCAGAGCTCCCAGCTTGCCGCCCGTCCTGACCGTCCAGTCCTGCTCCAGCTTAGGCAGGGCATCGGTCAGGAAATCGATGACGGCATCATCTCCCCCGAGCTGCCAGCCTCCCTCGCTGTCCACAATCTGGAACCCGTAACGCATCAGCACCCCCGCAGCCTCATCTTCGGCCTCCCGGTTGCGCTCGATCCAGTGACCTTCACGTTTCGGGTCTTCCACCGGAAAGGCCATTTCCTCTCCCTGGAACAAGCCCAGACGTAGCTCGACACCCATCGCGTACTTTGCCGTCAACTTCGCCTGCAGCATCTGGGTGGAGCCATCCAAGACCAGATGGAACTCCGGAGTCCCCACTTTGACTGGTACTGCACCGAGCACACTATCGTCATCCCACACCGCCAGTGAGGACCACTGCGCCAGCTCCTTCATGAAACTCTTCATCGGGACAAACACAGGCAAGCCCTGCCCGAGTCTCTGCCACTGGCGGTCTGCCAGCACCCCGCTCACATCCACCACAGCCATCACATGCTGGTCGCGATCCCAAAGCCAAAGCTCTCCATGGGCATACCACACCTCGCCGTGCTCCAGCACGCTGGAGCAGATCCCCAGCTCCACCCGGTCCTCATCCAGCGCGATGTGCATGGGAATCGGCACCCCACTGGTCGAAATTCTCACTTCGTTCTCACCCGCAAAGACACGGCGATGGCCGTCCAGCACTTTCAGGAAATCCAGCGCCTGCTTGCCGCGCAAGCCCGCCATCGGCGGCACCTTCCCGCCAGCCTGCTGCTCCACCCACTCCGTCAGCGGCCCATCCCAGGCTTTCGCCTCCTCCTCCACCTTGGACATCCTGAGGCTCAGGCCTCCCTCCGGCAGACCTTTCGGAAACTGAGGTGGCAGATTCACCTGGATGGCCAGAGCATTCTCTATACGCGCTTTCTCGCTCGTAGCTGAGCCACGGCGCCCATTATCCGGGCTCTCGCTCGCTTCGCTCACGCCATGAATCACGCCCAGCATCACCGCCACGGCATGCTCACAAATCACGCCAGTCCTGCGGCAGGCAGGTCTTGGGCAGACCGTTTCTACATCAGTCTCACTGAGAATGCGCACGGTCACGCGTAAAGGCTTGGCACCACCAGCGATTTCACCGGTCACGAGGGGTCCGCGTTGCTCCGCTTTGACCACCACGCCTCGCTTAAACAGGTCTCTTCCGCCCTTCAGAGCCTTCCATCCGGCGGCTTGCCCCACCCATTTTTCATCAATATTCATCAACTGCGCGCTTTTTTATTTCGTGCCCGCACACATTTATGCAAACCTCTGCATCGTCTGCAAAGCAAACCTCTCTCCCCCTCACCAGCTTGCACGCAAACATTCCCTACAAACCATTGAAATAATGACTGTCGTAGCCATCGCCAACCAAAAAGGAGGAGTCGGTAAAACCACCACCGCTATCTCGCTTTCAGCAGCTCTAGCGGAAAAAGGTCAGCGCATCCTTCTGCTGGACTTGGATCCTCAGGCAAATGCGACATCCGGTATCGGCATCGAGCCAGACTCAGAAGGCTCCATGTACTACCCACTTCTCGGTGATGCGACGATTCAGGAAAAAATCGTCCCGACCCGCCTGGAAAACCTTTCCATCGTGCCTTCTGGCATGGACCTCGCCGGCGTGGAGATCGAACTCGCCCGCCGCGATGACCACCTGACCGCTCTCCGCCAGCTTCTCAATGAACTGAAGGAGCAAGCCTCCTACGACTACGTGATCCTCGACACTCCACCTTCACTCGGAGTGCTCATGACCTCCGCGCTCGCCGCTGCGGATGAAATCCTCATCCCGCTCCAGTGCGAGTGGTTCGGCCTGGAAGGTCTGGCCAAGATCGTCCACGTCATCGAGCAAATCCGTGAATCTGGCGCCGCCCCTGAGCTCAAGCTTGAAGGTATCCTCATGACTATGTTCGATGGCCGCACCAACCTTTCCCGCCAGGTCGTGGAAGAAGTCTCTAACTACTTCCCTGAGCAACTCTACGAGAACGTCATCCCGCGCACCATCCGCATCGGTGAAGCCCCATCCCACGGCATCACCATCTTCGAGCACGACCCAACCGGATCCGGCGCACGCTCCTACCGCGCCGTGGCCGAGGAATTCCTCATCCGCCACTCCTTCGTCGGCGAGCCGATTGCGTAAGCAAGCGTTGGTAAGATCAACTTACAGGGCTTCATGTGCCTCAGTCTCAGGTTCTGGATATACCTCCACCTGATACTTCTCTTGCAAGGCGCGCATCACTTCACCGACATGCTTGCCATGAGTCGCTGACTTCACTTCATGGTTCATCGAAGTGAATGTGTCTACAGCTACCTTATCTTGTCCGAAATGAATCCATATCCACGAGTCACACTGGAGACCTCCCTGCACGCGATCAAACCGCGATTCGAGAAAGGATAGCATTCCATCGTGCATCTCCTCATAAGGTTTTGAATAATGTATTTTGGCGAAAATCATAGTACAGTAGTGACTTTCTTCCGTGGGACGTCTTCGTGAATTAAGTAGTGTTACTTAAATTAGCGCTTCATAATAATCATATCGAAATCGTAAGGGAACCCAATGATCAACCAATTCCCATCAGTTGAGAAAGTTCCCGCTACCCAGTCGCCAGAGAAGTTCTCGAACGAATCGGTGAAGAGTTCGATTCCATCCTTATATACTTCAAAACGATTTTCAGACTCCACTACTCTCAATTCTTCCCCCTGTGGAGACTGACAACAAGCATCGCCCCCCATCAATCCAATGATTGGCCATAAACGATCATTGTAAGTCGCTACTCCGCGGTTTGGGTCGTAGAGATCGTATTCACAATATCTATTGTCATGAGTAACCTTAATCTCCTCTCCCAATTTCAAGAGATGCATCCCCTCATAAGAAATCACCAAAAGCTCACCGTGTTCATCTGGCACAGAAAAGCCTATCAGTCGCTCACAAATACGGGGTACTTCAACGTGTTTCCAGTCGGACATTTTAGATTGATTATTTAATTTAATCCCACTTGCCACAGATCTTCAACAAGACCTTGTGATCAGGCAGTAGTGGAGGCAAAAACGTTTCATGCCATGAACACTAAAGACTGGCACGGAGTAAGTCCATGCCTTTTGAAAGGCCTATTTGACCTAAGGATGACAGGTGGCTCGGAAGACAGTCTCCCGGCCGTTTCAAAGAAATAACTTGAAACTTCACCGCTCCAGCCGTACACCCAGCTCCGTCAGGGGCTGTGGAGTGACGGCAGGTGAATCCCGCCAGGCCTTAATCGGAGCAACGGTAGCTTGTCCGTTATTGCCGCAGTCCCCTGGCACTTTTTGTTTCTGGGCCTGGCTTTAGCCCACAAAGTGCACCTTCTCCATGGCGGCACCACGCTTGCTCACCGGCCACTCGAGGCCTTCTTTCGGCCAGCCGACGTAGAGCATGCCGAGGCATTTATCACCCTCTTCGAGCTGAAGAAACTTGGCGAAGCTCTCCCCGTAGGAAGCAGCAGGTGAGGACCAGAAAACCCCCAGCCCGATGCTGCTGGCAGCGAGGTGGAGATTCTGCACCGCACAGGCAGTGGCCTCCACGTCCTCGATCTCCGGCACCTTGCCTTTGGGATCCGGCTGCATGACGACGGCCACCACGGCATGGGCAAGCAGTGGGTTCTTCCCCATCTTTTCAAATTTCTCAGGACGATACTCCTCAACTGGAGTATCTGCGCGATAAGCTTCCTGCAATCCCTTCGCGAGAAGCTCTCTGGCCTCACCGCGATAGACCTTGAAGCGCCATGGCTCGATCATGCCGTGAGTCGGTGCCCAGTTGGCAGCCTCGAAGAGCTGCTGCCACAGCTCCTCGCTCACTTCACGGCTAGGCTCCATGAGAGCCGGCTTGATACTACGGCGCTGGGCAATCAGAGATCTTACGTCCTCGCTAATCATGCGCGCACCCTCCACGAGTCATCCTCCGCCGTCAAGTGACTTCAAAGAAGATGACGAGCCGGAGTCTCTCTACTTCACCAAAAACACGTTGGCGTAGTAGCCTTTCTCGCCAAGTGCGCTCAGGACAAGCTTTCCGTTTTCCAGCTTCAGCACACTATCCTTGGCAGCACCATCGAGAGTCCACTGGCCGGTCTTCAGATCGATTTCCAGTCTGTGCCCACCTTTGGCTACTTTGCCAGTCATCCCCTTTGCCTCCAACTTCACTGGAAGAGCTGGGAGTTCTGTAGCCGTGAAGAAATCGACCATGAGCTTGCCCTCTTTTGCCTCAAGAGCATGACTGATCTCTCCCTCAGCAGCGATGAGGCGATAATCAGCAGCTCTGAACTTAGCTCCCTCGCTGAGTTCCCACCCATCAAGATCGAGGCCGTTATAGAGAGGTGTCAGATTCACTTCGGCCGGGAGGACCGCTGCGACTTGCTTGGCATCGAGACCTTTCGGATCAGATTTGAGCTCTAGCACACGCATGTTTCTGAAATGCACTTCGCCACCTTCACTCTCGATCATGAGGTGTCCTTTGCGCGGGTTGATGTGGTAGCCACCACTGACCACCTTGCCATTCACTTCCAGCTGGATGGTGCCATCCACACAGAGAATGCGGTAGTGGTTCCACTCGCCGGTATCCTTGGCTCTGAAATCTAAGGGCACACTGCGCTGGCCACGCGCCCATATTCCAAAGCGTGGGTCCGGCGTCATTGTAGCACCATGAATGGCAAAGACGTCACCGTGGCGGGTGTACCAGTCGGTATTGTTATCAAAGTTACACACCTGCACTTCCACACTGCGGCTGAAGGGAATGGCGACGGATGGCAAGGCATCACTCCAGACGAAGAAGCCCGCATTGGCGCGCATGCCTTCGCGCTCCATGTGGCGCCACTCAAACTCGATCAGGCAATTCTCATAAACCTGCGCGGTGCGGATCACTCCTGTCGGCTTGCCAGTGCACACGAGCACTTCTTCTCCCTCTTTGTCCTTCTTGAACGCAAAGGTGTTCGGCGCCACGTTGCCCATCTTCCAATGCTTGAGGCCGAAATCGCCTTGAGGATCTTTCTCCAGCAGATCAACCCAGCCCTCTAATTGCTGAGGCTTGGTAGTCACCTTGTCTCCAGCTGAGGCAAGACCGACGGTACAGAGAAATGAGAGCAGAACGCGTGTGAATTTCATGCTCACTATACAAGGACTCCACACCTCAACTTGCAAGCTTTCTACAACAAGGGCATGGCTAACCAGGCAGACCACTGCCAAGGCAAAGCCCAGAAACTCACTTCAGCATCCTCTTCTATGGCTTTTTTACAGCGCAGCTTATCGCTCTCAAACATGGCTCGCTGCTCGCGAGCGAAGGCCTTGTCTAACACAGCGAGATTGAGCTCATCATTGGTAAACATGGAACGGGGATCAAAATTCCCCGAACCGATGATACTTAGCTTATCATCCACCACCATGAGCTTGCCGTGCATCATGCTAGGCTCGTAGATGTAGATCTTCACCCCGGCACGCAGCAGCTCCTTCCACATCAGCTTGGAGCCGATGAGGACATACTTCGCGTCGATCTTATAGCCCGGCAGAATCACTTCGACCTCTACACCGCGTGCACAGGCACGCTTCATGGCCTCCCGCAAATCCTTGGGCGGCAAGAAATAGGCATGCTCTATCAGAATAGAGGATTTCGCGGCATCGATCGCCGCCAAATAGGTCGATCCAATGGTATCCCCCTGCTCCAGTGGAGCTCCGAGAATCGAGACAGCCTCCATGCTGCCAGCCTTTCCGAGTCTCGGGAAGTAGGCCTCTCCTGAAAGTTCCCTACCTGTCAGTTCTTTCCAGTTATTGATAAACCCTCGTTGCAAGTCCGCGACGACCGGCCCTCTAACCTCGTATTGCGTGTCACGCCATTCACTCTCATTCCTGGCATCTCCTCGCCAGGCATGTGCGTGACCCGCGCCTCCAGTGAAACCCACTTTCCCATCCACCACGAGAATCTTGCGGTGATCCCGGTGGTTCGACCACAATGGTCTGAAATAGTTGAATGGCCTGTAGAGTTCCACTTCCACACCCGCCTCACGCATGGCCTGGATGTAGCGCTTGTCTAACTTCCGGCAACCCACTGCATCCAGAATGACATGCACCTTGACCCCAGCTTTGGAACGCTCAGACAGAGCCATCACCAGTTCATAGGTATCCTGGCTGTCCACGACGACAAAGCTCTCAAAGACGATCGTCTTCTTGGCCGCTTTCACCGCCGCCAGCATTCTTGGGAAGAAGCTATTGCCGTTCGTGAGAGTCTCTACCTTATTTCCATCAAGCCACTGGGATTTCCCCACTTTGGCAAATTGTTCCTTGAACTCCTTCGTTTGCACGGCAGGAGCCTTGCTGCCCAGTACCGCATGCGGGTTTGGCTGCAGACTTCCACAAGACGTCAGCACCCCGATGGCTAACAGGCCGAGATAGCATTTCCAGTCAATCACTAGGACTTTGATACGTGGGCTGCTCTGTGCGTCCAACCCTAAAATGCCTCACTTCACCCGATAGTGTCCGGTGAGCGGGTAGGTAAACAGGCAATCCTCTTCTTGGGTGCCCCCTCCAATATTGTGGATGACATAGGGCACTCCATCCTCATTCATGCGGTCACTGACGATCATGATGTGAGGACGGTTGCCTGCTACCGTGCAGGTCACCAAGTCACCTGGCTTGAAGCTCTCTTTCTTGTCCGTCACGGCGAGACTCCACCCCTGCCGTTTGAAATAAGTCCGCAAGTTCGGCACCCGGCGGTGATCGATGTTCTTGTCAGTGCTCTTGAGCCCCCAGCGCTTAGGGTACTTGCTGAAGTTCGCCTTCATATCCTTGTGCACCAGCTCCTGAAGATCTTTCTCCCAGGCCTTGCGCATCGCCCTGATCACCACATCCGTACAGACGCCCTTTTCAATAGGAATATCCCCCATCGGGTATTCTAGTCCGACATAGGCCGGATTGTATGAGGTGGTTTTTCCAATCTGCCAGAGAGCCGCATCCACGAACTTCTTCTGCTGGGGCCCCACTTCCACTCTCAGCTCCGTCTCGGCAGTACTCCGGTTCTCCCCACAGCTGATCACGGCACCACTCAGTGTCATCACACCAGCCAACAACACAGTCACTTGTAACTTTCTGCTCATCATACCTTATCTAGAGTTACTCACTCAAAATCTCTCTTCTCTCATTAAATCAAAATTTCCCCATGAAAATACCACTCCTATGTCTGCTTTTATTGGCAAGCATGAGCCTCCATACTTCCAGTGCAACAGAGAGCTCTGGTGACCAATCTGGATTTCTAGCTGCCGCGGCAGAATACGAACAGCTCGCGACAAAGGCTAGCAAAGATGGAAACCAAGAGACGGCTTCTATCTACCGAAAACTGGCAGCTATCAAACGGGATGCAGCCACCAGCCAAGGCGACTACGACTGGACAGAGTACTACGCCCTCAAGGCTAGACTCAGCCCGGAGAAAGGGAAGCAGAAGCCGAAAAAGTCCGAAAACGGCTTCATCAATGCCGCCAAGGAGTACGAGAAAAAAGCCGCGCAAGCCAAGAAATCCGGCGACACCCGGAAAGCTCAAATCTATTCGAAGATGGCGCAGATCAAACTTAAGGCCGCCGTATCCGGTGACGATTTCAACTGGGAGGAATACAATCAGCTCAAAGAGCAGTTAGAAAAGGCAACACTCATTAGCCCAAAGATGGCCAGCCTCAATTCACAGGCCAACGAACATCCCAAACACATAACAGATGACCCTAAAGGCGATCTTATCAAACTGGCTCAAGAACATGCCGCACAGGCAAACATCTCCTCGGAAGCAGGAGACAGCTATGCATCCCAGATCCACACCAGACTCGCAGCCATTCTTATTGATGCCGCCGCAAAAAGGGATGCAGACCAGAGCATCGACTGGAAGGAGTACCGCGAGCTCAAATCAGTGCTCACCAAGCACCACGCTACCGAATGAATTTAATTCTGCTGTTCCAGAGAGAAGTTCCCCTTCTTCACCATCTGGACCTCCTCCTGGCTCAGAGCCTTCTGATAGATGGCAAGATCAGACACGCAGCCCTCATAGTTATTCCCCCGGACAATCGGTGAGTCACTCACACCAAACATCCAGGTTTTGGTAGGCCAATCGGAGAGATCCGTGACGAAGAGCCGCTGCAGATGCTTCACTTCCACAGGCTCTCCATTCAAATACATCTCAGTTCTTGCCTCATTACCTTTGATCTTCCAGACCATCGCCAAGTGCATCCACTCATCCTCTTGCAGAGCCACAGTGGATCTAGCAGTCCCAATGCCGAAGTAGTTGAATGAGGGAAGCAAGCCTGGGTCATAGAGAAAATATTTGTTAGGTCCATAACGCGGCCCCGCTAGAATAATTTCCCTTTCGGCATAGTTGATAGCGCCGGTTCTTTCCGTGCCAATCCCCTTACTCCAGATTTGGTTAAACTCACCGCGCAAGAGTAGCCCCCCGCCATCACTTCCACTAGCAGGCTTGAGCCAGACACAAAAGGTGAAATCCTTTGTGGTCCAATCCGCATCAGGTGCACGGAAGGTGATGAAATCATCAACCCCATCCAGTGAGAGACAATCCCCGCGCTCTGGATCATTCACCCAGCTCGCACCATTGATTCTTCCATGGTGCCCTCCACCACTGGAATCCACGACGATATTGCCTCGGCCTAAGTTGAGTCGCCATACTGCCTTCAGACCTTCAGTGGGAGCTATCGTCTCAAACCCCAATTCATCATCATAGGGAGAAAAGGACACCAAGCCCATCGGCACCAGAGCTAACATGAACAAGGCAAAAAACTTCATCCGAGCGGCTTTGCTCAAGCTGTGCCTATCCGTCGCCTTGTTTAGCAGATACTTCACTCTGGGTTTGAGCTCCTTCGGTACGCCACCCTCAGTGCCGGCCAATGCCTTCCCTTCTGCCAAAAGTACTTCCCCATACTGTGCTGCAGAATAACCTGCATTGAGCACGGCATCATCACAGGCCATTTCCGACTTCTGATTATAACGACGCAGCGTGATCCAAAAACATGGATGAAACCAAAACAGAACTGAGATTAATTCCAGACACAAGCGCCCAAAGACATCCTTTCTTCTAATATGCTCTAGCTCATGGATAAGTACCATCTCACGGCTCTCCTTGGGCATCGCAGAAAACCCCTCAGGCAGCAAAATCACCGGCCTCAGAATGCCCACCGCCTGAGCTCCATGCACACGGCTGTTATACATCAACCACGGTTCACGTTTAATGCCCATCTTGGAACACAAACGCTTCAAGCAATGCAGTGTACACTCTCCATCTGCCACAGGACGCGAACCGATGAACCATAGCTTGGTGTTCATCGATCTCCATAATTTCGTCACCAACAACACAAGGGCACCAAGCAGCCAGATCGCCAGAATCACATCACCAGGATTAATCGACGAGGCACCCTGAAAGATGATCTCTGCCGGGTTTGCTGGCATCGGGTTGTTCCTTTCGAATTCCTCCAGTACCGGAATATTATCAGGAAAGGCTCCCGTGTGCTTCAAAAACGGGATAGTCAGCGTGATGTGAGGCAGCAGCCCATCCAAAAACGGGCTCAAGGGGACATAGATTACTGCACAAGCCAATAGCAGGCTTATGACGGATGCTGATGTACGTCTGGAGGCCCAGACAGCTAGTAATACCAGCGGCAGTATTACGAGAGCTTTCAGGGCAACCAGGACCAGCCAATGGTATGGGTCACTGGGCACCTAGGATTCTACGCTTGATCATCTTCAGAACTAACATCCTGAAGAAGTTTTTCAAGAGAAGCAAGTTCCTGGTCATCAAGCTTACCACCTTCTTTCTGCATGAAAGTAGCAATACCAAGGGTTGGAGAGCCGGCAAAGAAAGACCCAAAGATCTTCTTCATGAATTTCAAGCCCACCTCTGTCGTGTTCGCGACAGGTTTGTAGAAGTACTTGTTTCCTCTGTTCTCCATGGTGAGGAATCCTTTTTCCTCGAGAATGGAAAGATAGCGGCGTGCACCAGAATAAGAAATCGGTGTCTCAATCTCGTTTTTCACCGTCTCCGCGCAGACCTCTCCGTGTTCATGCACCAAGTACATGACTTCTCTTTCTCGACGGCTTAGTTGATCAAACTCTGGCTGGTTCATAACTGATTGAAATTGGGTTACCTGCGATATCTCTCAATAGCAAGTAGAATTCATATACGTCAACAGTGCAAACTTTTTTACACTAATGCGGAAATTTGTAGATTTTTCTAATACTGGAAGTTACGAGGATAGCAGCAACTCATTGGCGATTTCCCGATCTGCGCAGGCCAGGTCCAGGTTGTTCAATTCCGATGACTCCACCCAAGAGATCGCAGCATGCTCCAAAGCTCTCGGCAGGTCCTCACCCAAACTGCATACGAAAGGATGCAAGCGGATCGTCAGTGACTCGTAAGCATGAAGGACAGGAGATAACTTTCTGCGTATCAGCACCTCACAGTCCAGTTCCTCATGCATTTCACGATGTAAAGCCTCTTCAAAGCTCTCGCCAGCATCCACCTTGCCACCGGGAAATTCCCATTTTCCAGCCAGCATCTTACCTTCAGGACGCTGACAAACGAGAACCTTCCCCTGCTGATCGAAGAGAACGGCACAAACCACCTCCATGATCCGGGCTTCACTGGAAATCTCGGCAGACATTCTACTATCGGTGGGCATCGCGGAAAGCACCCGGAGTCATACCAGCTTCACGCTTGAAGAAGACCATGAAGGCACGTCTATCCATAAAGCCCACTTTGGGTGCGATCTGGGTCAGAGGTAGATCCGTCGTGAGCAAATGCTCTTTCGCCAGTTCCAGTCTGACCTTGCGGATCTCCTGGGCTGGGGATCTTCCAGTAAGGGCGGAAAAGCGTTTCTCAAAGGTACTGCGGGAAACATTCAGTTCATCCACGATCTGATCCACGGTAACCCCTTCTGCAGCCCGTTCGCGAATCAAGTTTCTCGCCCTCAAGACTTCGATATCATTGGCCTCATCCCCCACGGTAGAGCCACGGACACGGACACCCAGAACGGGCATCACCGCATTTCTCTCCTCAAGCTCTTGGCCGGTAATCAGACGGTAGAGCATTTCCATCGCAGTGGATCCCTGCTCTTTATCCTGCAGCATGATACTGGAAAGTGGTGGGTCGCAAAGCTTGGCATCCACAGAATCAAAGCATCCGAGAATCGCCACTTGGTTCGGGACACTGTAGCCCTGCTTGATCACATAGTCATTGATCACACGACCGCGGCGATCATGCGTGCTGTAGATCCCAATCTTCCCTGTTGCGTTCTCAAGCAACTCACGCAGACCTGGCACGATGCTTTCCAGATCAGCAGCATCTGAGGCATCCAGCTGCTCTGGAAACTCCAGCATATGATAGCGGATCCCTTTCTTTTCGGCTCGTGTCCTGAACAGCTTATCAATAAGGCCAAGTAGTGGTCCCCCCTTCGTTCCGGCATAAAGAATTTCCTCACATTCGATCGCGCCGAAGTGATCCATCGCCGCATCAACGATACTTGAATAGTCCGCTGCAATGGAAGGATGCAGATGGTGGCGCGTATGAATGAGGTTTACCACCGGCACATCCAAGTGCTGGATCCATCCATTGGGATCATTATCTTCTTCACTGACCATCGTGAGAATACCATCCGGTTGCCATTCGTCCGTAAACACATCGTCTTTCTGAACTTGGTACAGCGGGAAACTGCGGAAGGCACATTTGTCCCTAAGTCCTGGTAATGAGAGGATACCGTTGATCAGCTTGAACGGCCTCTCATAGGAATTCTCAAAAATAATCGCGATGCGCTTTTTCTCATCCATGAAATGATTTGTGCCATATTCGACGCAGTAAATCTACTAAAATTGACGCAATTTATTAAAATTACCCTCAAAAAATAGCCTAACCTTCAAAAATCTGTATTATGAATTAATAAATGCTTAACATCTTCAAGACCTTCGTTTACACAAAAACCTGTAACACCGATTTCCACCCGACAATCCCGTGACCATTGATTTACCAACAAAAATCGTCCCAGTGATTATCATCGATAATCCAGAGACAGCCAAACCTCTGGGAGAAATTCTACTCGAAGAGAATTTACCAGTAGCCGAGGTTACCCTGCGCACACCAGCGGCGCTACAAAGTCTGGAGATCATGGCCGGACTGGAAGGCCTCACAGTCGGTGCCGGAACAGCTATCACCAAAGAGCAAGCCGAGGCTGCCTACCATGCAGGCTCGAAGTTTATTGTGTCTCCAGCCCTTCACTGCGAGGTGATCGAGTACTGCCAGAGGGCGGATGTTCCAGTGATTCCGGGAATCGCGACGCCATCTGAAATCGCCCAAGCCATGAGATACGGCCTGAATCTGCTGAAGTTTTTCCCCGCTGAAGCACTCGGCGGAGCCTCAGCGCTCAAGGCCATCACCTCGGTGTATCCCGAAATCGGGATCATGCCCACAGGCGGCATCACTCCCGCCAATGTCGGAGAGTACCTCTCCCTCCCCTGCGTCAGAGCCTGTGGAGGATCCTGGATGGTCCCTAGGGATCTGCTCCAGCAGGAAAGGTTCGACGAAATCCGCGCCCTCGTCCGCGAAGCCGCAACCCTCAGTTCAGCAACTTAATTTTAGATTCTTCCCACACTTATGTTTCTTTCACTAGGCGAAATCATGCTTCGTTTCTGCTCCGGCGAATTACCGCTCCGAGCAGCCAAAACGTTTCACTTCAGCGAAGGTGGCGGCGAATACAATATCGCTCGCTCCCTGTCTCGCTCCTTTGGCGAATCCACCGGGATCGCCACGGCCATGGTCGACAATGAAATCGGCCACCTCGTACATCATTTGATCCTCTCTTCGGGGGTAGACACCTCGAACATCATCTGGAGGAAGTTCGATGGCGTTGGCCGCGAATGCCGCAACCCGCTCTACTTTGCAGAGCGCGGCTTCGGCTACCGCTCACCCAAAGCCACCATGGACCGCGGCCATTCGGCACCGGCTCAGCTGGCTCCCGGTGACTTTGACTGGGACACCCTCTTCTCCTCTGGCGACATCACCTGGTTCCACACCGGCGGCATCTTTGCTGGACTTTCAGAGTCCACTTCTGAACTCGCACTGGAAGCCATCCAATGCGCCAGAAAACACGGCATCACGACCTCTTACGACCCAAACTACAGGGAATCACTCTGGATGAGCCGTGGTGGCCCGAAGGCCGCAGCGGAAGTGAACCGGGCCATGGCTCAGCACACCGATGTCCTCCTCGGAGTCTCCCCGATTTTTCATGAGGCACACCCTCCGCTGGAATGCAGGGAGCTTATTTCCCTCATGGAAGATACTGCTGCGCAGCTACCGAGCGTCAAGACCATCGCAGCCTCCTCACGGGTCATTCATTCCGCCTCAATGCACGACTACTGCGCCAAGGTCTGGCACAACGGAGAGATTTACCACTCCGACCAATACAAGAATGCCCAGGTTCTTGACCGCATTGGCTCAGGAGATGCCTTTGGTGCTGGCATGATTTATGGTTTAATGCACGGCAAAGCACCTGATGAAGCAGCGAATATTGGTTGCGCCAATGCCGTGCTGACCATGTCCACCCCCTGTGACTCTACCCTCTGCTCAAAAAAGGAAATCCTCTCCCTCGCGGCAACTTCTACTTCACACGAACTCCGCTAACTTCTATTGATAGACTGTCCTAACACTTATGAATAACCATCGCACATCTTCCATCGAGACTTATCCAAACTTCTGTACCGAGGATCTCCGTGACTCGTACGTACTCGATTACCTCTTCACAGCTGGTGAGCTTCAGCTTACCTACACCGATCTCGATCGCGCCATTGTAGGCTCCGCTGTACCGACTGACTCTGCACTACCCCTACCCGCAGGTGACCAGCTCCGTGCTGACTTCTTCTGCCAACGCCGTGAGCTTGGCGTCATCAATCTCGGCGCCGCCGGTACCATCACTGTAGACGGTACTAGCTACCCGATGGCAAACCGCGAGTGCCTCTACATAGGCCGCGGTTCCCAGGAAGTCAGTTTCTCATCAGACGATGCCAGCAGCCCAGCTCAGTTCTATCTGCTGTCTTACCCGGCGCATGCGGATTACCCGACCACCCACGCCAAGATCGAAGATGCCAACAAGCTCGAGCTAGGATCACAGGCGGATGCAAACGAGCGTCACCTCTTCCAGTACATTCATGAGAACGGTATCCGTTCCTGCCAGCTTGTCATGGGATTCACCGTGCTCAAGAACGGCTCCGTATGGAACACCATGCCTCCGCACACTCACGATCGCCGCTCCGAAGTCTATTGCTACTTCGACATCGCAGAAGGTCACCAGGTTGCCCATTTCATGGGTGAACCACAGGAGACTCGCGTGCTCTGGATGCAGGAGAAGCACGTCGCCCTCTCACCATCCTGGTCCATTCACTGCGGTGCGGGCACCAACTCCTACGCCTTTGTCTGGGGCATGGGCGGTGAAAACCAGCGCTTCGATGATATGGACGGATTCCCTATCACCGATCTGCGCTAAGCATCCCTTTTCTCAGCACCCTTCCAGCGGGATCGGAAGGGTGCAAACCCAACCCGGCCGTCTATCACCGGCCACCCTCTATCACTCACTATGAAAAAATCCCAACTCATCCTAGGAATCCTCCTGGGCGCGCTGCTTGCGTCCGGTTTATTCGCCTATCTGGGAAAACAGCAGCTATCAAGCAGCTCTACCGGTAGCAGCCAGCAAAGAGAACTCAGCATTGCCCATACCCTGCCCACCTCTCATCCGGTTCATCAGGGAATCGAGCGCTTCGCCAAGCGGCTGGAAGCCCTCTCCGGAGGCCAGATGACCTGCACCATTTATCCATCCGGCCAACTGGGCTCAGAGACCCAGTACCTGGAAAAGCTTCAGTCCGGCTCCATCGATATCGCCAAGACATCTGCTGGCCCGATCGCCAACTTCGTTCCCCGCATGCAGGTCTTCTCCCTCCCTTATCTCTTCCGTGACCGCGAGCACTACTGGAAAGTACTCGATGGTGAAGTGGGCCAAGGCATGCTCGACAAGCTCTCCGACCGAGGCGAAGGCAAACCCTCTGGCATCCAAGGCATCTGCTTCTATGACGCAGGCTCACGTAACTTCTACACCAAAGAGCCTGTCACCAAACCGGAAGACCTCAAGGGCATGACCATCCGTGTGATGAAAGACCCGGTCGCCATTTCCATGATGGAAACCTTTGGCTCTACTCCCAAACCTATGCCGGGTGGCGAAATCTACTCAGCCCTCCAGCGCGGTAATATCCAGGGCGCGGAGAACAACCCGCCCACTTTCATGAAGGACAGCCACTGGGAGGTCTGCAAGCACTTCACCTTCGATCATCACTCCCGTATTCCTGACGTCCTCTCCATGTCCTCCAAGACCTGGAACAAGCTCACAGACCAGGAGAAAGAGTGGATCAAAACAGCCGCACGTGAGTCCTCACTCTTCCAGAGACAACTTTGGCAGGAACAATCCGATCTCGCAACTGAAGCGATGAAAGAGAAAGGAGTCACGATTCACAGACCTGACCCTGCCCTATTTGAAAAGGCGGCGTCCGCTACCTCCTCTCAGTTCATGAAAGGCGAGGTGAAGACTCTAGCAGAACAAATCAAGTCCACCCAATAATGCTCAAGCTCCTCCGTATCATCTGCGCGGTCTGTTTGACCTCCCTGCTCGTGACTGTCTTGATGGTCATTCTCAAGCTTTTCACTTGGACTTCGGAGTTCTCCGAATTCATGCTGGTCTGGACAGTCATGCTCGGTGGGGCGCTCGCCTATGCGGAGAACTCACACCTGGGACTGGACATTCTGGTGGAGAAGTTTGATGACGCCACCAGAAGAATGGCTCTCTTCATCAGCCATTTCCTGATCCTGGTCTTTGCAGCCTCCGTCCTCCTCTACGGCGGGACCAATCTCATGTTAGAACGCTTTTCTATGGGGCAACTCATGCCCTCCCTCGGCATCTCCAAGGGCTGGCTCTATCTCTCACTGCCTATCGCTGGTGTCTTCATCTGCCTATCTGCCCTTGCGAATCTTCTGCCCAAGAAAGATGGAAAAGCGCAGCCACACTCCACGGTCTCAGACGTGGAAAACTCCTAAAAAGAATTCCTCACTGTGTTCCTCGCCATCCTCATCATCGCCTTCATCTGCCTCCTTCTGCTGGAAGTCCCCATCGCCTTTGCCGTGGGCATCGCCACGCTGCTCGCTGCGATCTCGCTTGGGGACACGGATGTCCTGCAAAACATCGCCAGTGACATGGCGAACTCCGTCTCCTCTTTCTCCCTGCTGGCGATTCCATTCTTCATTCTGGCTGGTGACTTGATGGGAGCTGGTGGTTTGGCACGCAGGCTCATCAACTTCGCCTCAGCCCTGGTGGGCCGTATTCCCGGCGGTCTCTCACTGGTCAATACTCTCACTTGCATGCTCTTCGGCTCCATTTCGGGCTCCGCTGCTGCCGCCGTCTCCTCCATCGGCAACACGCTCATTCCTGAAATGAACAAGAAGAACTACGGCAAGGACTTCAACGTGGCCGTCACCACCGCCGGCTCCATCACAGGTCTCCTCATCCCGCCATCCAACTCGATGATCGTTTATGCTGTGGTGGCATCTGGAGTCTCTATCTCATCCCTCTTCCTCGCGGGCATTGTTCCCGGTCTCTTACTCGGTTTCGTCCTGATGGTGACCTGCCTCATCGTCTGTAAGAAGAAAGGCTATGGGCAGGACACTACGGGCCAGACAGTCGAGTTTGTTCCCGCCTTCCTCTCTGCACTTCCTTCTCTGATGCTCGTGGTAATCGTCCTCGGCGGAATCTTCGCAGGATGGTTCACAGCGACAGAAGCTTCTGCCATCGCTGTAGTCTGGTCACTGCTGCTCGCCTGCGTTTGCTATCGGGAAATCTCTCTCAAAGAGCTACCAGCGGTCATCGCGCGTTCGGCCCGCACCACAGGCGTGGTTCTCTTTCTGGTGGCAGCCTCGTCAGCCATGTCCCAGCTCCTCACCGCTGAGCAGGTGCCTCAGCTTGTCTCCGCCACCTTACTCTCTCTGTCTGACAACCCCATCGTCATTCTGCTCATTATCAATATAGCCCTGCTGTTAGTAGGAACCTTCATGGACATCACTCCAGCGATCCTGATTTTCACCCCGATCTTCCTGCCGGTAGCGATCGACCTCGGCATGGACCCGATTCACTTCGGCATCCTGCTCATTGCCAACCTGTCCATCGGCCTCTGCACCCCACCCGTAGGCACCTGCCTGTTCGTCGGTTGCTCAGTGGGCAAAGCCAAGATCGCCGAGGTATCCCGCGCGATGCTTCCTTTCTACATCGCCATGATTCTGGTATTAGTAGCCATTACTTACATTCCCAGCATCTCCCTCTGGCTCCCATCACTTTTTGAGTAAACAGCAACGATCTACTATCTATGAAACTATTCGATCTATCAGGAAAAACAGCTCTCGTCACTGGCTGCAAGCGCGGCATCGGTCTCGCTATGGCTAAAGGCCTCGCCGAAGCGGGGGCAGACGTCATCGGCGTATCCGCCTCTCTGGAAACTTCAGGCTCTGACGCGGAAAAAGCAGTCACCGCTGCTGGCAGAAAATTTACCGCCTACCAGTGCGACTTCTCTAACAGAGATGGCTTAAAGAAATTTATTGAAACCGTGCTCGATGAACACGACGCCCCAGACATCCTGGTAAACAATGCCGGCACCATCCTGCGTGCCCCCGCAGCAGAGCATTCAGATGAATACTGGGACAAGGTGATTGATGTAAACCTCAACTCACAATTCATCATCTCCCGTGAGTTTGGCGCTGAGATGATCAAGCGTGGATCAGGCAAGATCATCTTCACCGCTTCCCTGCTTACCTTCCAAGGTGGCATCACCGTTCCAGGTTACGCAGCCTCCAAAGGCGGCATTGGCCAGCTTACCAAAGCTCTCGCTAACGAATGGGCTTCCAAGGGGGTCAATGTGAATGCCATTGCCCCCGGCTACATCGCCACGGACAACACGGAGGCACTGCGTCACGACCCGATTCGCTCCGAACAAATTCTCTCCCGCATCCCGGCCGGACGCTGGGGCAAGCCAGAGGACTTCGTGGGACCTACCGTCTTCCTCGCCTCCCAGGCCTCCGATTATGTCAATGGGGAGATCCTCTTAGTCGATGGTGGTTGGATGGCCCGCTAGACAATTCCATTGCGTCAAACTGGCGGCATGCTAGAGTAAGTTGTTATGAAATTCCCAACTATGACTCCGCTTGCCGCTGGTATCGCATTACTCTGTGGAACTTCATTCATTGCGTCCCCCCTCGCAGATGCAAAACCAGGCAAGGGAAAAGGACCTAACAAAGAAGGCAAAGGCAAGCCTTCCCATGCAGGTAAAGGTAAAGACAAAGGTAAGCCCAGTCACGCTGGCAAAGGCAAGGACAAGGGTAAGCCCGACCACGCCGGCAAAGGCAAACATGATCACGGAGACAAGAAAGCTCACAAGCATTTTAAGCACTTCGACGACGACAATGTCGTGGTCTTGCGTGACTACTTTGGTCCCTACCGTTCCACGAAAGGACTACCTCCGGGACTAGCCAAGAAGGTAGCACGCGGTGGTGAATTACCTCCAGGCTGGCAGAAGAAGTTAGTTCCAGGCTACCGCTTTGAAGACAATCTTTGGAAACAGCTTGTACCACTGCCTGATGACCTTAACAAGCGTATCAGATACGGCGACGACCCATACCGCTACTACCTTCTGAATGATCGTATCGTCAGAGTTCACCCCGACAACAGAACACTTTTAGGAGCTGTCTTACTGTCGGAACTACTGGACTAACCACTCTTTTCTCCAATGGGCGGCCTGAGCCGCCCATTTTTTTGCCCAGATCTAAGAGATCTGTAGTGGCAGCCGTTCTTACCATATGGCTAAGATCAAAACCCTCTTCATTATCGCAGCAGCTGTCTTCGGCATGGCGTGCTCTACCCAAGCCCAAAACCTCGACAACCTGGTCCTCAAGTCATTCGAGCACATGAAAAAGCAGGAGTGGAGTGACGCTCAGGTGCTACTTGAGAAAGCGGCTGGCATCGTGCAGAACAGAAAGAATCACCAAGTAGCTATCATCCACTACAACAAAGGATTCTGCGAGCTCAGACTCTCCAAGGTAGCTAACGCCGAGAAAAAACAGCACTACGCTGAACTCGCCAATACCTCGTTCACCACTTGCAGCGCTCCCACTCTAACACTTTTTATGCGAAGTCCTTTTACTACCAGGCTTTGGCCAATATGCAGTCTGGTCAGTATGAATCTGCATTGAACGCATTCAATCAGTTCCTAAAAAATAGAAACCCTGACAGAGACAGCTACGACAAAGGCTTACTCAATCTCTACAAAGCCACCTGCCACTTCAAGCTAGTGGCGCAACAGGCTGAGTAGTCTATCACGGCCTCAGGAAATCAAAGCCAGGAAGATTCCTGAGAATGCCGAAGCCTACCACGAGGATGGCCATGATGAGTGGCAACCTGGCCCCAAGCCGTAAGCGCCACTCAGGCTTTTCCCAAGCCCACGCGATCAACTCTTGCCCGACGCCATATAAAAGCGCTGGCAATAAGACGACCCCCAGCGGATTATAGGCAAAACCTGCTGCGATCTCGCCATGAAGAAGGGAATGAGACGCTCTGGTCATACCGCAGCCCGGGCAGAGAAGACCTGTCCACTGGTTAAACAAGCAAGGAGGCAATAGCACACTCTTGGTGTACACCAGAAAAGCGACTACAGCACAGCCTAACGGAAGTACCGCCAGGCACAGTTTCCTCCAATGCTCACTCAGGACTTGGAACGCCTTCAACATAGATCATAGCTGTGCAAACCCGATCAAAAAATAGAGAGCAAAAACGACGACCGAACTGATGATCGAGGTCAGACAATACATCCTGGCTTTGTTGGATGCATCCCAGGCGGCGTCCATCATCCCCAGTCTAACATAAGTCTCCACTTTCGTAGCATAGAGGATCCCTGCAATCCCAAAAGGAAGGCAGCAACAGATCGTACAAAAAATCGCATGCACCAGATAGTTTGGCACATAAGGGCTACCAGTCTGAGGCTTGCTTCTCCTCCTGCTTTCCCGTCTCTCTGGGATCCTGGCACCCGGACTACTCTCCTGAGGCTCCGTAGCACTCCCCATGACTGGGCCTGCTGCCTGCTCGACGGGCTTCGGAGGAATCTTTTTAGCAGGGATCACCGCCTTGGGGAGACTGCGTTCGACATCCTTAAAGTCAGGAATGTCCTGCACTTTCTTCCAGCCGCTCATCCCCTCGCTCCACACTAGCACATCAAAGCGTATATCGCCTCTGACCAACTTGGACTTCAGCTCACTCTCCTCAAACGGCCCATGCTTCTGGCCTGCTGACATATAAAACCACTCTCTCGACATCATTGAATTCACTACACTTCTAAATTCCTTTTACGAACTAAATAGGCACCTTCCCCTAACAAGTTACAGCCCTATCATCATCTATCCTCTAAAGCGAGGCTTTGGACGCTCCTTACTGTACCCCCGGTGATACACGGGACAAGCAGACCCTGAAATAGGAGGAACGATCCAGCTCCATTGACCTGGCACCGTGCGCCCACATTTTTCCTCGTTATCGATATGCTGTAAAAATTGGCGCGAAGCAGTGTGGTGATCAACAATCGTCACCCCCGCCTGACGGAATGAGTAGAGCACCGCCGAGTTCAGCTCGATCATCGCCCGGTCTTTCCAGAGACTGTCCCCCTTGCTGGTATCCAGCCCCATCATCTTGGCCACTGATTTGAGCATGTTGTAGCGGTAGGTGTCCCCGAAGTTACGCGCACCAATCTCCGTGCCCATGTAGTAGCCACTGAAAGGCGCCGCCGTGAACTGCATCCCCCCAGCATCCAGCACCCGGTTGGAAACTGCCGGCAGGGCATGCCATTTGAGCCCTAGCTCAGCAAACCAATCAAAATCACGGTGAATGATCGGCACCTCCAGCACGGCATCCTGAGGTACAGGGAAGCACTTCACGCCCTCACCGGGATACTCGATGATCAGAGGCAGGACATCGAACTGGCTTTTATCTGCTGGCGGCTGCCATCCCAACTCGATCGCCCACTGGGTCATCTTCACCTGATCCGGATCGCCCAGTACTGAGCCGTCTTCCAGCTGGTAACCCGCGTAGCGCACAAGCTGGTGACTGTGAATCTTGATCTCCCAACCGTCTGCCCTTTTCGGCGGGAAGAAGGTTACCATCGGGATAATTTTCCCCCCGTTGGTCGACTTCCTTAAATGCTGCATACAGGCCTTAAACACCTCAGCGGCGCTGGTGACATCCTGAGCATCCACCACTTCCAGCTTTTCCCAGAAAAGACGCCCGATGCACTTCTCGCTGTTGCGCCAGGCCCACTTGCCTGCCCACTCCAGCTCCTGCTGGTTCATCCGCCACCATCCCTGCTCACTAAGCTGGGACTTAACATCATCCATACGTGAAGCAGACACCTCTCCCCCCTCCTGAGCCATCTGGCACAAGAATGCTCCTGCCTCGCTCAGGCTCTGTTCTGCGTCACGCTGCTGCACGCACACATACAGCCACGGCATAAGCAGCCCGTCAACCAATACCAGATTCATGAAATTCTCCATTCGCTCGCACCCAAAGCCGTGTTAGAATAGCCTACTATGTCAGAGACACGCATTGAATCCGACTCACTCGGCGAAGTCCGCATCCCATCCGAAGCGCTCTACGGAGCCTCTACACAACGCGCCGTCGAAAACTTCCCCATCAGTGGCACTCCTGTACCTCCTGACATCATCCAAGCTTTTGCCATCATCAAGCTCGCTGCGGCCAAAGCGAATGAGAAGCTCGATATCATTCCGCAGGAATACGCGGAACTCATCTGCCAGGCGGCTAATGAGATCATCGATGGCCAGCATGCGGCGCAGTTCCCCGTGGACATTTTCCAGACTGGCTCCGGCACCTCGACCAATATGAACATGAATGAGGTCATTGCAAACCGCTGCAGCCAACTCGCCGGAGAGCAAATTGGCTCTAAGAAGCCCATCCACCCGAACGACCACGTCAACCAATCGCAGTCCTCCAACGACACTTTTCCTACTGCCATCCACATCGCCGTAGCCCTCGCCTTCCAGCACCAGCTACTGCCGGAGCTTCACCATTTCCACGGTGCCCTACTGGAGAAGGCCCACGCTTTTCACGAGGTTTATAAAATTGGCCGCACGCACCTGATGGATGCCACCCCAATGCGCCTTGGTCAGGAATTCTCCGGCTACGCCCGCCAGCTGGAAAAAGCCATCGACCGGATCAAGGAAGCCATGCACGGCCTCTATGAGCTTCCATTAGGAGGAACCGCCGTAGGGACTGGAATCAACTGCCCACATGGCTTTGCCCGCATGGCGACCGAGGAGATAGTCGATCTCACCAAGCTTCCTTTCCGCGAGGCCTTAAATCATTTCGAGGCGCAATCCTCGAAGGATGACCTGGTGCACGCCCACGCCTCCCTGCATACCCTAGCCACCGCCCTCTTCAAAATGGCTAATGACCTACGACTTCTGGCCTCAGGACCACGCTGTGGTCTTGGAGAAATCACCCTGCCAGCCACCCAGCCCGGCTCCTCAATCATGCCCGGCAAGGTCAACCCCGTGATGTGTGAATCCCTGACCATGGTCTGTGCCAGGGTCTTTGGCAATCACAGCACCGTTGAGCACTGCAATGCCGGTGGGCAACTCAACCTGAACACCTTCATGCCCTTGATGGCCTACACCATCTTGGAATCGACCAGCCTGCTCTCCAGCGCCATGCATGCTTTCAGGGAGAAATGCCTGCAAGGCATCCAGGCCAATAAAGAGCACTGCGCCGAACTGATCGAACGCTCCACGGCCATGGTTACCGCCCTCGCCCCGATTATCGGCTACGATCAAGCGTCAAAGATCGCCAAGCAAGCGATGCAGGAAAAGCGTACCGTCCGTGACATTTGCCTGGAGAACCTGAACCAGCTAGGAATCAGCAAAGAGAAGCTCGATTCCCTGCTCGATCCGGCGAATGCCTGATCACCTCCATTCATGACCAAGCCGTATTTTTGTAATACTTAGTAAATCACATACATTTAAAGGGTAGAACACACACTACTCTCATGCCATCTAGACGTGATTTCATCAAATATCTCGGAGCCTCTGGCGCGGCAGCTCTCTCTACCAAAGCCAAGGCAAACCATGACTCACCCTCCAGCTCGACGAAGCCAAATGTCGTGCTGGTAGTCGCCGACCAATGGCGCGCCTCTGCACTGGAAATGGGTCCTAGCAATGACAACACTTACCAGACTACCCAGCTACTGCAGACCCCTCACTTGAAGTCCTTTGGTGAGACGGGCATGCGGCTTGATCGCTGCTTTGCCACCAAACCTGTCTGTACACCGAACCGCTCGGCAATCATCACCGGCCAGTACCCTCACGAGACGGGCATGTTCAATAACAACCTCATGCTTCCGCCAGACATCCCCTGCATGTCCGACGTCTTCAATGATGCGGGCTACCGCACTTACTACGTAGGAAAATGGCATATGGATGGAGGTGGTAAAGGCACGTCAGGTAGCCCCGCTGCCGGATGGGTACCTAAGAACTGGCGCCGCCGTGGCCTTAACCAATGGGACGGCATGAACCGCGGGCATTCCTACTACAACGGATCCTTCATGCTGGATGACGACGGCAGCAAAATACCCGTCCCAACCGCAAACCCATCAGGCACCCTGGATGAGCAACTGGCGGATTTCGAGCCTCACCGCCAGGTGGATCTCGTCATGGACTACCTGACAGACCACCAAGCAAACCACGACGGGGAGAACTTCTTCATCTGGCTCAACTTCGGCCCCCCACACGACCCTTTCACCCCTCCGGCCCCGTTCGATACCTACAATGCGACTTCGCTCGTCGCCCGCCCTAACAACACAGACAGCTCGAACATGTCTGCGCTGGCGAACTACTATGGTCTCTGCACCGCACTCGACTATGAGTTCAAGCGCCTTTCAGATCACTTGGAAAGCCTCGGACTCACCGAGGACACCATCGTCGTTTTCACCTCGGACCACGGCGAAATGATGGGATCTCACGGCTACGTCCGCAAAGGTCAGCCGGAAGATGAATCCTGGCGCATTCCCTTCCTCGTAAGATGGCCTCAACATGTCCCAGCCAGTGCGGTCAGTGACACGGCTTTCAGCTCCACCGACATCATGCCCACTCTGTTAGGTATGTGCGGGCTCGATATTCCCGACTCTGTATCTGGCAGTGACAAATCCCAACTACTTTATGGAAACTCCATCCCCGATACCCCCGTCTACGGGGAAAACGAGGGCAACGGCTATTCCAGCGGATGGCGAGGTATCGTCAAAAAAATCGGAGGAGTGACCTACAAGCTTATCCTCAGGGTGAATCGTGACGTCACGCCAAATGAGATGTACACGGGAGAACTCTATGATCTGGATAACGATCCCTATGAACTCACCAATCAGGTAGACAACCCTTCCTTTGCAGCCATCCGGACGGACCTCGAAGATACCATCGATCAGTGGCGCACAGAGACAGGCGACACCTACTACCCGGCACAAGGCACTCCCATGGCCAGCGGCAGCTATCCGAGTACTGCCACCGTCAATGAAGACCTTAACTCCAAGATCCTCAAAAAAGATGATGGCAAACACTACCTCCAGGTGAAATCCCAGTCCCGTATCTTCTTCACCATGCAGGAATCCCCCGACATGAGTTCCGGGTCCTGGACCGATGTGGGTAGCGCCAAACACGGCAACGGCAATCTTTTGAACTTTGAAATCGGCGATCTGGGTAGCCTGACCTTCCTGGGCATTCCTAAGATGTTCTACCGGGTCAAAGCCGAGGAAAGTCTGGTCACCGGATCGACCGACTTCATCGAGGGCGGCAACATCTCTGGATCCAGCAGCGCAGACTGGTCAAATGGAGCGCCCAGCTCAGCAGTACCCGGCACTATCGGGCTGGATATCACCAGCGGAACCATGGGTGGCGGGCTCAACGGACAGGTCATCACTCAACTAGCAGGAACCATTCTCATAAACAGCGGCACAGCCAGTTCCCAAGCCTTCGATGGCAGCACAAAATACACGCTGGTCGGGGGCATCTTCAGACGCACCACTTCTCACGTGCTCCGTCTTGGCCAAAACTCTAACATCAGCAGCGTCGAGTTTAACATCGTAGGCGGACTGTTAGATCTATCCTCTTCAGCTGGATCTACCGGACTTGTCTTCATGGGGACCGACTCGGTACTCAACATCTCAGGTGGCACTGTGGATGTTTCAGGCAACCAGATCTACCTCCACGATTCATCCAACCACACCGATACAGCGATCATCAACTTCGAGGAAGAAAGCGCCGGTGATGTCACCTGTGCCTTGCTCAAGTTTAGTTCGGCTAAGCTAGGTTACATCAATTTCGAGACAGGCTCCAACGGTACGCTCACGGTGACCGATGACATCTCCGACGCTAGTACTGGCCTTACTTTCGAAGATCTCTGGAATTCAGGGCGCCTACGCTACATGGACGAAAACACAGGAAATTTCTCAGATCATTTCCAAGTTTCAGGAAGTACCCTTTCCCTGAAGTAGGCTTTCCAAAAAAATAACCCACTTCGCGTAATACAAACGCATTTCAGGTCATCTAATGGTAGGCGTATTCAGCTCATTAGAGTTGGGTCGCCTCTACCTCAATTACACACACTGAAATGAAACGAACCATACTAGCTACACTTGTTAGCTCAACCCTCGGTATCGTGGTCAGCCAGGCAGCCACGATTTCTCTCTCACAAGCGATCGATGACACAACGGCTGGAGATTTAGTCAATGCGACTGCTCCCGTCAGCGGAGAGGTCTTTGATACAGAGACTGAAGCTCTGACCTATCTGGTCACCATTGATGATAGCGCAGACACTGGAGCCATCTTCACCGCCCATATCAACCTCGTAGGCATCTCCGGCTCAACAGCCACCAATGGCAATGACGGGCTGTTCTGGAACAGCGCAGGCATTGTGATGAGCTCTGATAACAACCAGACACGTAATGTCACCTTTACTCTGTCAGACATCACCCAAACCTCCGGCCCAGCTGCGAGTCTTAACTTTGATGGCTTCACCGCCTTTGGAATCAACAACGGTGGAGGCTCCAAGCTCTATTCACTTGATGGTGCAGACGGCAGCGCCCTAACAGCAAACTCTGGCACAGAGACTCTCGCTTCTCCTGTCAGTACCTTCACCGTGTCTGCCCACAACAGCGCTACGGCCAATTTTCGCATTGATGAAGTTTCTGCGGATTTCACGGTCTCTGCGATTCCTGAACCAAGCACCTCGGCCATGATCGGTTTGGTCGGTCTTGGCTTGATCGCTCGCCGCAGGAAGTAATCACTCGCCACTTCTCACTCAGCCCGGCTAGCACACTGCTTAGCCGGGCTTTTTCTATAGGCAAAGTCAGGTAGCACGCGTAACTTAATAACATGCACGGAAAATCATGCTGCAGCCCTAGCAAGCAAGCCGGAGACTCTACGGAGAGACCCGACACGCAGCCTAGGATCCTCTCCCCCATGGCTGGCAGCCATGAGGCCATGAGCTTGATTCCTGCTGATTCTTTTCTGATGGGCGATGATAGCGAAGAGATTTGGGTGGATGATGCCGAAGCCCCCGTGCGCGAGATCACTCTGGATGCCTTCTACATCGATCAATATGCCGTTACTAACAAAGACTTTGAGTCCTTCGTCGAAGCCACGGGATACCAGACCGATGCCGAACGGCACGGCTGGTCCTTTGTTTTCTACCTGCAGATTACTGAATCCCACTTCAAGCGCATGACGCTGGAGACAGCCGAGGGCACCGAATGGTGGATCAAAACGCCCAAAGCCTGCTGGAAAAGGCCCGGCGGCCCGGGAACAAACATCCGCCAAATCATGGATCACCCAGTCACCCATGTCTCCTGGAATGATGCTCAGGCTTTTGCCGTATGGGCGGGCAAACGTCTCCCCACCGAAGCCGAGTGGGAATGTGCCGCCCGTGGAGGTCTGGTTAGAAAACATTTTCCATGGGGAGATGAGCTCACCCCCGGCGGCAAACACCGCTGCAATATCTGGCAGGGCCAGTTCCCCATCGAAAACACCGAGGAGGACGGCTACCTCTTCACCGCACCGGTCAAATCCTTCCAGCCTAATGGCTACCAGCTTTACAACACCTCGGGCAATGTCTGGGAATGGTGCCAGGACTGGTACGACTTGGACTTCCCCGTGCATGGCAGCAGGGTGAACCCGACTGGCCCGGATCAGGGCAGCGAGCGCATCATCCGCGGCGGTTCCTTTCTCTGCCACGCGTCCTACTGCAACCGCTACCGGAACTCAGCCCGTACCAGCGCCACTCCGGACTCCTCTACCAGCCACATGGGCTTCCGCTGCGCCATGAATGCGTGAGTTTACGCATTCATTCTGTGCCACTTGCGAAAAAAGACTCCTAAAATGTCTATTTTTTTCTAAGTTCTCCTCTCTTGGTGTGTCCTAACTAATAGGAAGGCTTTTGTCACAAATGAAGGCATGCACGCCAATAAAGGTAATGGAACCAGAAAGCGACACAGTACCGGTATCGCCCAGCGATAAAGCACCGATCGAGGATTGGTTCCAGAACGAGGAGTCACCACTCCTGCGCTACGCCTACACCCTCGTCAAACGCAGGGAAGTGGCTGAAGAGGTCGTGCAGGAGGCCTTCATGCGTTTGCATCAGCACTGGCATGAAGTCGACCAGCCCAGACCCTGGCTCTACCGGGCCGTGCGCAATCTTTCCCTCAACCACCTCCGCAAGCACAAGCGCGAGGACCTGACGGAGAGAGAAGACGAGAGCTCGGAGCAGGACTGCCCGGACGATCAGGCCAGCCGCATGGAAGTCATGGTCAACGTGCGCATGCTGATGGCAGAGATGAAGCAAGATGACCGCGAGCTACTCCGCCTCAAGTACGAGGAAAACCTCTCCTACGCTCACATCAGTGAGAAACTCAACATCGGAATCGGGAACGTAGGCTACCGCCTGCACAACGTCCTCAAAACGCTTGGCGATTCGCTGCGCCAGGCAGGCATAGAAGGGAGCAAAGGATAATGCACTCCCACCCAACGCTAACAAGTAAAGGAGCACAGTCATGAGTGATGATAAGATAGAAGCCTGGAATGACCCGGAAGTCGAAGCCCGCATCATCGCGATGGTAATGGGTGAGGCCAGCGATTTCGAGCAGGCCGAGCTCCAGCGCCTCATGCAGGAGGATCCCGCCCTGCAGCGCTTTCACGATGAAATGCTCGCGCTGCACGAGAACATCGCTCTGGCCTCGGCACCAGATCAGGACGACGAGTGGAAGCTTCCCCCAAAGAGACGCTCTGAACTGCTAGAACACTTTGGCACTAAATCCGAGGACGAAACGGTGGCTCTCCCGACACCTTTACCTCTCACCTCCCCCTACAAGACCTTTAAGCATCAATGGCGAAGTGCTACAGGCATCGCGGCCTGTCTCGTCATCACGGTGGTCATCGTCGCTGTGATGAATCCCAATCAGGAGATCTATAGACAAGTGGCCCTAGCAAGCAAAGAAGCTCCTGAAATCATGAGCTTCTCGGCCGGAAGTGACGCCGACATGAGCCAGGAGAAACCAGAGGTCGCCAATCAGGTCGAGCGCAAGCCTTCCGCCCCCTCATCCAGCATGGCCGAGGTCATCGCATCACAGACAAAATCCCCCATCATTGTACCCGCACCCCAAATGGAAACAAACCAACCATCGATCGACTTCGGCGATGGTGACGACTTCGGCGGAGGCTGGGGCAACGCTGATGGACAACTTGCAAAGAATGAAGCTTCACATTTCGCAAGAATAGCGAAGGAAGACGCTTTTAGTGATGAAGTAAGGGTCGAGTATGGAGCAAACTACGACTACGGAATATCCAACGAATCTAGCAAAGCTGATTTGGCCAAAAAGAAGTCAACTACAGCCCAAGAAGACCCGACCGCCAGATTCTCCTATCGATCAGGATCCAGCCAGATGGCTAAGGGCAGTGTGGGAAAAACCAGTGCAGGCGTTACTGTGAATGATGTCAGGGGTGGCTTGAAATACGATCTTGCAGCTGACATCACCCGCTCCAATGCCGAAGACACCGCAGACAGTCAGGTCATTCTGGGTAACCTCATCCAACGAGAAGTGGCCGTGAGAGCCAGTAGAACCAATGAAGCTGATGCAGCCTTCCTCGCAGGCCGCAAAGCCTATGCTGAAAAGGATTACGAAACGGCCATTGCTGAATACCGTAAAGCAGAGGCTATGCTACCGGCAGGGCCTGTTGCTGAACAGCGTCGCAAAGCTTTTCAGGACCATCTGCATGACGGAAACATCGCACTGAGCCAGCAGTACCGCCGCACTGGCCGCTATCAGGAAGCACGACAGCTACTCCAGCAGGTCTTGGAAAAAGATCCTAGCCATTCTGATGCAAAGCAACAGCTCACTTATCTGGAGTCACCTATTCAAACGAGCCCAGTGCTCACCTATGAGCATGCCAAGCAAGTCGACGAAGTCCGCAAGGGGCTCTATCAAGCAGAGGGGCTGACCAACCTGGGTCGCTTCGACGAAGCAGAGGAAAAATACAAGGAAGTGCTCCGCAGCGACCGTTACAACCAAGCCGCACGCCGAGGCCTGGAGAAAATCGCCAAGTTGAATAGCGACTACTACCGCGCGGCTTATGACCACACCCGCTCCGAAATGCTGCGTCAGGTGGATCAGGCTTGGGAAATAGACGTTCCTCCAACTCTGCTCTACCCAACAGAGTATGAGCCACCGGAGCTCCCGAATGACACTGCACAGAAGTCCGAGAGCTACGAAAACTTGCTCGCCAACTGGATGAGCGAAGAGCAAAGCGTCAACAACAACGACCTAACACATCTGCTTCCTTCACTAGAATCAGACAAGACTCCAGATTCCGAGAGCTCCACAAAAAAGTTGGAAGAGAAAAAACAAGCTCCGCCTCTCAACGAGGAAATTCCTGCTGCCGAGCAGCCTGAATCCACCTTCTCCCTCAACGTCAGTGATGTCTCCTTCAAGCTGGCCCAGGCAGCCATGCTGGAGCGCAACACCTGGCCAGCAGCGGAGAGCGTCCGGATTGAAGAATTCGTCAATGCCTTCGACTACGCTGACCCGACACCGAGCATGCAGGAAAAGGTTTCCTGCGCCATCGAGCAATCCGTGCATCCCTTCCGTCAGCAGCGCAACCTCATGCGCATCTCCATGAGTACCGCAGCGCAGGGGCGTAACCAACCACTGGACCTCACCATCCTGCTAGATAACTCAGGGTCCATGGACCGCGAGGACCGTGAAGCCGCCGTACTCAAGGCCATGGAAGTGCTCGGCAAGCAGCTGGGACCGAATGACCGCATTACCCTGATGAGCTTTGCTCTGGATACCCGCCTGCTCGCCGACCGCATCACTGGAGACAAGGCAGCCGGGCTGGTAGAGCTCGTCTCCCGCATCCCAAGTGAAGGCGGCACCAATCTCGAGAAAGCCGTCAAAGCGGCTCACAAGCACGCCCTCAGCTCACGCCGTGAGAATAGCTCCAGCCGAGTCATCATCCTGACAGACGGCGCAGCCAATCTAGGCAATGCCGATCCGGAGAAGCTGACCACGATGATCGAGAAGATGCGTGAGCATGGCATCGCCTTCGATGCCTGTGGCATCGGCACCGAGGGGCTGGACGACGGCATCCTGGAAGCCCTGACCCGCAAAGGCGACGGACGCTACTACCTGATCAACCGGGCAGAGGATGCGGATGCCGGCTTTGCCCGCCAGGTAGCTGGAGCCCTCCGCCCAGCCGCCCAGAATGTGAAGGTGCAGGTGATCTTCAATCCGGACCGCGTTTCCAAGTACCGCCTGCTGGGCTTTGAGAAGCACCGCTTGAAGACGGAAGACTTCCGCAACGACAAAGTAGACGCGGCTGAAATGGCCGCGGAGGAAAGCGGAAGCGCACTCTATCAGTTCGAGCCTAATCCAGAGGGCCAGGGAGACATCGGCGAAGTCTTCGTCCGTTTCCGCGACATGGAAAGCGGCCAGATGGTCGAACGCAGCTGGACAATCCCCTACCAAAAGGACGCCACCCATCTCAATGAGGCCAAGCCCTCCATGCAGCTGGCCGCCACCGCAGGTCTGCTGGCAGACAAGCTGCACGGCACCGACTCGGGCACTACGGATTTCAATCAGTACAACAAAGTCCTCGGCTCACTGAGAGCCCAGTTCCCCAGTGACCAGCGCGTCCAGCAGCTGATCCAGATGTGCGAAAAAACCAAATAAGCACACCCCCCTGTTTTTTTTACAAGCTGTTTACACAACTTCTAACATCCATCTTTTACCATTTACCCTATGAAACGATTTCTGTGTGTCGAACGCAAGTCTACCGGACTTGCCACTCTCGTGGCCAGTGCCGCCATTGGGCTTATCCCATTGGCGGCCATTGGCCAGAATCAGATCAATACTTCCACGAGCACTGAAGGCTCCGGAAAGGTCGTCTTTACTGCAGAAGGCTTGCCTCCTAAAGCTCCTCTCTTCTTCACGGCCAAAGCCCTGAATGAGGTCAAGATCCAGCCATCCTCCGTCACACAGACGATTTCGCTGGATTTCAACATCGTGCAAGGGGAAGCAGACAAGCTCAGCCTGGAGATCACGGGGGACACCAGAAACCTCAGCGTGCAGGGGCCGAACCTCAAGCATTGGTCGGTGCGCCACGATGTCAGCACCAACGAAGCCTATCTCGACCTCATTCCCAATGACCCGAAGGCCAAAGCCATCAGCGCCAAGATCCTGAGAAATGCCACCGAGCTGGATAAGGAACTCCAAGTCACCACCCTCAGCCCCGGACAAGCGACAGGATTCCGCCAGGAGACCAAGATCAGCTGGTCGCCGGGTCTTCAAGTGAATCTCCAGCAGGCCAATGGCTGCCAGCCGCTCAAGGTCAACACCTCCAATCCCTACGAACTTTCCCTACTCTCGACGGCAAACAACTCCATCGTGCTCGGAACCAGTGCCAGCGGTGCGACTATCGGCAAGATCAATCTCCAGCAACTCAAACTGAATGCCACTCTCAGTGAGAACAAGGAAAGCGCCACTATCACTCTGAGTGGCACCGCCTCTGTGAGATCCTCTGAAGGCGGGGAAATCACCCTCCTAACCGGCCCGCTCGCCCTGAAAGAATTTCCTCACGGCGCTGGCTACTCACTGGATATTCTCAGAGGCAAAGGACTCAATAGCAGCTACACGCTCAAGTTTAGCGAAGCTGGCGAATACCCCATCAACATGGTCTTCGCCGCCTCACTCTACGAACCTCAGGGCTGGCAGGGCCTGACCTTCTCCATCCCTCACAGCGCCATCGTCCCCCTCACCCTCTCCGGTATTCCTGCCGGCTATAGCTTCAAACAGGATGCGCTCGTCGTCCCCCAACAAGACACCAGCGGAAACTGGACTGGCTTCCTCCCAGCCACGGGGATTTGCCAAGTCTACTGGAAAGACCAGAAAGCCGACGCCCAGGGAGAACTCTTCTTTACCACCAAAGCACTGGTGGATGTGCAGGTCGGTGCAGGCATGCTGAAAGAGCTCACTCGCATCGAGACGAAAATCATGCAGGGGAAAATGCGTACCATGCGCCTCACCTTGGACGGCCCCGGAGATATCCTTGCAGTACACGGTGACCAGGTAGGCAACTGGAAGGTCTCTGGAGAAGGCGACCAGCGTCAGCTGGAAATCACTTTCACAGGTGAACGTAACGTGATCAACCCTATCACCATCCAGACCCAGTACCCTCTGGGTCAGTTCCCAGCCAAGGTCAAACCACTCCGCATCACCCCGGAAAATGCCCTGCGTCATTCAGGTCACGTCAGACTCAGCAACCACGGCGCTGTTAGGCTAGGTGTCTCCAATCAGCAAGGCATGATGCAACTGGCCCCAGAGCAATTCCCTGGAGCCAATCTCCCCAGCAAGCCGCGCCAGGTCTTCGTCTACCGCTTTCCCTCTGCCCAGCGCGACTGGGAAGTCGTGGCCGACCAGATCCTGCCAGAGGTGGGAGTCAACCAGGTCCTCGTCTACAAGCTGTCCGAGGCCGATCGCGAGGTCTTGGCTAACATCGAGCTCGATATCCGCGAGGCACCACTCCGTGAGTGGGAAATGCGTATCCCTGCCGACTACGCCGTAGCCAGCGTCACCGGTGCCGAGGTCGCCCAGATGATCGTGGGCAGCACCGTGACCAACGGAGAGCGCAGCCTAAAAATTAATTTCTCCAAGGAAGTCATCGGCCGTCAGCTGATCCACGTTCATCTCTCCCTCAACAAATCGACCAAGGCCGGCGACTGGAAACTCGTAAAGATCAACTACCCTCAGGCCAAATCCGTACGAGGCAATCTGGGAGTCGAAGCCGCGCTCGGCTGGAGACTCGTCCCGAAGGACATCAAGAAACTCGTAGAAACCCCACTCGCCTTTTTCCCTAAACGTTCCGCAGCTCTGCAGCAGGCATTCCGTCTGCGCGATGCCGACTGGGAAGCCACCATGACTGTGGAGTCTCTCCCACAGAGCATCCAGGCAGACGTCTTCCACCTCTACTCCCTGCGCGAGTCCATGGTCTACGGAAGTGTGCTGATCAACTACTTCGTGGTGGGTTCACCGATGAATGAATGGAAAATACTCGTACCCGGACTGAGTGAGAAAAACGGTCTGGGTAATGTGATTGTGGAAGGTCAGAATGTCCGCAGCTGGAGACAAGATGGCGATCAACTCATCGTCACGCTCAATCAGCCGACACTCGGCGGATCCACTCTGTTAGTTTCCTTTGAACAGCCGATGGACGCCAAGGGTGGCACGCTGGAACTGGGTAAAGTAAGACCGATGGACGCCCTCAATGAAGGTGGATTTATCCAGGTAGTCAGCCCCACTCAGGTCAAACCCTCCATTCTCGTTTCCAATGGCTTGCTCAAGCTTGGCGCATCCGAGCTCCCCGCGGAGTATCGCCTGATGAGCAGTGCTCCCTCTCTAGCAGCCTGGCAATATGCCTCCCGTGACTTCGAGCTCAGCATGAACGTCGAGTGGTATCAGCCAAGTTCCACCCTCGGCCAAGTCGTCGACTTTGCCACCTTGGATACTGTCGTCTCCCGAGACGGACAGGTAGTCACCGAAGCCAGCTTCTTTATCAAGACCCGAGGACGCAAAGCCCTTGAGCTGACCCTTCCTGAGAACTCCACACTCTGGGAAGTTCGTGCAGATGGCGAAAGCCTCAATGCCCGCAAAGACGGCAGCCACATCCTTGTGCCGCTGCCGCCGAAGAACGACCCGAATGCTCCAGTCAAAGTCACGCTTCGCTATGGCAGCACCTCGGAAAATGCCTCACGCCCTACTGCGGGAACTCCATCACTCGCCGCTCCCATTACCATCAGCGAATGGAAAATCACCAGCGACAGTGATCATCTGCTCGAAGTGATAGACGGCAACGCCAAGCCCAGCGAACCCAACCTCACGGAGACAGGATTTGAATGGCAAATGAAGTACCCGTTCCAGATCCTAGGCATCTTGCTCTTGATCATCGCTTCCGTATGGACGCTTCGCAGAGCCAAGAGCGGCGGCTGGATACCAGCCCTGGGAGTGCTCTGGATCATTCTCGCTTTTGTCTTTTCGGTCAACTTGGCCACCAAAGCTTCGAGCGAGCGCAGAGTGAACAAACAGAGTTTTGAAGTCGTCACCCCAGTTGTCTCACCTGAGCAACCACTAGTCATCACCATGTCTAACAAAACAGTCAACGAAGCCATGATCTCGAAAGGATGGATTGCGGTTGGAGCTCTCGGTGCCATCGCATTGATCGGAGGAGTCGCCCGCCGGGAATTACGCAATCCACTCGTCCAGTCAGGAGCTGCGGCACTGATTCTTCTTGGCATCCTTGGCCAGCATGGGGGAGCGATTGCCTTCTACGGCATTCTGGCTGCCATCTGCTGCCTGCTCTTCATCCTGCTTATCCAGCAGTGGCTACAGGGCTCCATGATGCGCCGCGCAAAGAAAGCAGTGACCACGGCCGCCACCGCCGTGCTCGCCATGTCTCTCTGGTTTGGCTCCGGCGATGTCTCCTCAGCCAGCGAGATTGCCGATTCCATTTCCCAGAACTGGAGCATCAAAGCGGAACGCCTGGAGGCCAGCATGGAAGTCAAGTGGACGGCCAAGGCTGGCGAAAGCATTGTGCTCCTGTCCAATCCTGCCGTCTTGAAAAACATCCAAGCGGAAGGCGCCCAAGTCAGCAAAGGCAACAACAATGGCCAGCTTACCTGGTACCTGATCGCGCAGCGTGATGGACTGATCACCGCTTCGGTGAGCTATGAGATGCCGATGCAGAACCTCACGGACCATCTTTGGACCGTACCCACTGGCCCAAGCGCCGCTCATCGACTCTCGGTCACTGTGGATCAACCCAACTGGGAAGTCAGCTCAGCCAATGCCATCAGCCAGGAGCAGAAAACGACACTGGCTGCAGGGCTCAGCGGTGCCGACATGGTTCTTACTCCAGTCACGGCAGCTGCGCTCAGCCTACGCCCTGCCAGCAGAGATCCTGAAAAGGAACCCACACGTTTCTTTGTAGAATCTGCAGACATCTATCTACCGTCTCCCGGCGTTGTCGATGGTTACCATGAACTCTCCATACGTCCAGTCAGCGGCCAAATTTCTTCTCTCACCATCGACACCCCGGCTGACATCATGATCGGTGATGTGATGGGCCACAATGTGGAAAGCTGGCGCTTCAACCCGGACAATAAAACTCTCAGCATCGATCTAGCAAAACCGGCATCACGTGAATTTCAACTCACTGTCACCAGCCAGCGCGGACTGGCCGAGCTCCCACAGGATTTATCCTTGGCTCCCCTGAGCGTTCGCGAGGCAGACACCGTGGTAGGCATCTTAGGCCTGGCATTCTCCGATGACGCCCAGCCGGACAACATCCAGACTGAAGGTCTGGCTACCGCTAACATCGGTGATTTTAAAGCCAGCCTCCTGCAGCAAGCCCAAGCAGTCCACAGCGGCTTCACTCTCCACAAGGTCTACCGCTACAATAAGGAAAACGCACAGCTCTCCCTCAAGATCGAACCCGTGGAGGCCGAACTCAGGGTCACTACAAATCAGGTACTCTCGCTGGGTGAAGAGCGTATAGTCTTCTCGATCACTGCGAATGTGAATATCCTCAGAGCAGGTATTTTCGAACTGCAGTTCCCTATTCCACAGGATCTGGAGATAGAATCTATCAGCAGCCCTGCCCTGCGCGACTGGACCGAGATCGAACGTAACAAGCAACGCATCGCCGTGCTCCAGCTCAATGGCAGAACCATCGGTGCCCAGCAATTCTCGATCACCATGGCCGGACGCTCCCCTGCGGCCAATGGTAGCGCTGCTGAATGGCAAGTCCCGCACTTCAGCATCCTCAATACCGTGAGACAGACAGGTGACCTGCGTATCTCTCCGAACCCTGGCATTCGTATCCGCACCATCAACAGGCAGCACATTTCCCAGCTCGATGCACGCACTGCCGGTAGCAACCGCAAAGGAGACCTGGCATTCAAGCTCCTGCAATCAGACTGGAAGCTCAGCATCGGAATCGAGAAGCTGGATCCCTGGGTCAAAGCGACCGCACTGCAGGAAGTCACCCTGCGTGAGGGCCAGACCAGAACGCGCCTCAGCCTGAACTACACCATCGAAAACGCTGCAGTCAAAACCCTGCGCGTCCAACTCCCCGGCCTTAGCGAGGAAGAAGCCCGCACCGTGCGTGGCAGTGGCGCCTCCGTGAAAGAGATCGTAAAGTTAGATGGAGATATCTGGGAAATTAGGCTCCGCCGTGGAATCATCGGCAATGTGCCTGTGGAAATTGAATTCCAGCGCGCAGTCGAACAACGCGGCTCAGCAGAAAGCATCACGCCCATCAAACTCGTTGATGCCCGCCAGGTCACCCAGTTCGTCACCGTGCGTGCCAGCGGACGGCTCGATATGACACCGTCTGAGACTGCTGGATGGCGCACGCTCGACTGGGCGAACATCCCAGCCCAACTCCGCAACCCAGCTGAGGGCAACGTCCCAGGCCTTTGCTATCAGGTAACTGTCCCTGACATGGCCATGAAGATTGCGGTCAAGCGCCACGACATCGCAGACACTCTGAAGCTACGCATCGTCAATGGCACACTCACTTCAGTCTTCAGCGACCACGGCGCTGCCCTAACCATGGTGGAGTTGAAAGTCCGCGTGGTGGAAAAGCACACCATGCGCGCCATGCTCCCTGAAAAAGCAGAGCTCTTCAGCGTAATCGTCAATGGCGAGAGCGTGGATGTGGTGCGTCAGGGTGACGAGCATCTCTTCTACGTGACTCCGGGAGCCGAGGATGACCGCCACGCGGACGTCCGCATCGTCTACCGTGACCTTGGCGAAGCCGATACTCAAAAGAATATCGCGCTGGATGGCCCTCGATTCAATGCCCCCATCGAGAAGATTGATTGGTTTGTTAGATTACCGAAGGGCTACCAACTCGCCAGCCGCGACCAGTCATTCGACCTCATCGATGCCCATGGTGTAGAGAGCAGCTACAGCGAAAGCCAGTACCAGGAGACCATGCAGTCGAAGCGTCAGGCTGTGGTAGAAAAAGCACAGGATCAGATGGTGCAGGCCAATGACTGGATCAGTAAAGGCGAGTACAAGAAAGCCGAGCAAGTCCTCAACCAAGTCTCCAGCAACAGAGCCGTGGATGCAGCCTCTAACGAAGATGCCCGAGTCCAACTCCGCAAGCTGCGTAACGAGCAAGCCCTCATGGGCCTGAACACCAGACGCCAGAAGATCTACCTCGATAATGCCGCTGTAGGTAATACGGCCAACATGAATGCCGCGCTGGAAGAGGCCGCCAAGATCAACCCGGTTTTCAATGGCGACACCAACTACAACCCATCCGACATCGACAAGCTCCTCAGCGGAAACACGCAGGAAGAACGTCAGGCCATGCTCAGCATTGCCAACCGCATGGTCAGCCAGCAACTCGCCGCCCAGCCAGCTCCGCAGGCGATCGAAATCACCATGCCGGAGAGTGGACAACTGCTCCACTTCCACCGCGGGGTACAGCTCAATGCGGACAGCCCGATGACTCTGGAACTCAGCGTAGCCCCTGAGCACGGATCCAGCTGGTGGATGCCGCTCTATCTGATCATCCTGCTGGGTGCTGCTATCTGGGCCATTCTTCTACTCAGAAAATAAGACCGCCCCTTGCTACTGAAAGATGTCTGGTGATGTGCTAGTATGTTTCTTGCTATTCACTCACCAGACTATCATGAAATCTCTACTTCTTATTTCCGCACTCGCCGTATCCAGCATCAGCTCAGTATTCGCCGAAGAAAAAGTCCCCAAGTGGACCTCACTCTTCAATGGCAAGGACCTCACTGGCTGGGTGGACGTGAACACCTCTCCTGAAACTTGGAAGGTCAAAGACGGCATCCTCATCTGCACCGGCAAGCCCATCGGCGTAATGAGGACCGAGAAGCAATACGAGAACTTCGTCCTGCATATCGAGTGGAAGCACATGGAAGCTGGCGGCAACTCAGGCGTCTTCGTCTGGAGCAATGCCACACCAGCACCCAACCGCCTGCCACTCGGCATGGAAGTTCAGATGTTAGAACTGGACTGGCCCAAGCTCTACCCAGACAAAAACGGTAATCCCCGCCCCATCGCCTACGTTCATGGCGAACTCTTCGGAGCCAATGGTTTGACCGCCGTACCAGACAACCCAAGAGGCCAGCGTAGCAAATCGGTCGAGAATCGCTGCAAGCCGCGCGGTGAATGGAACACCTACGATGTCGTCTGCGTGGACGGCGTCATCAAACTTTCCGTGAATGGTAAATTCGTTAACGGCATGAGCCAGTCCTCCATGCGAAAGGGATACATCTGTCTGGAATCCGAAGGTGCTGAGATCCACTTCCGCAATATCAAGATCATGGAACTCCCCGGCGGCACCGCAACAGCTGAACAGACCGCTCCGGTGATCACCGAGAAACAGAAATAAATCTTCTGTTAGTCTCCCATTGCTTTCCAAAGAAAAAGCCGGTCACGGAATTCCGCGACCGGCTTTAAAGTTACTTAGGTGTAACGGCTGATTACATCATGCCGCCCATGCCACCCATACCGTGGTCATGACCGTGGCCACCACCTGCAGCTTCTGGCTCAGGGATGTCGGTGATGAGACACTCGGTGGTAAGGAGAAGACCGGAGATGGAGCATGCGTGCTGAAGAGCGGAGCGTGTGACCTTAGTCGGGTCAACAACACCTGCTTCAACGAGGTCGCAGTACTCGTCAGTAGCTACGTTGTAGCCGTTGCTACCGTCTGCATCCTTCACCTTGTCAACGATGAGAGCACCTTCACGGCCTGCGTTGAGGGCAAGCTGGCGAAGTGGAGCTTCAACGGCACGGCGAACGATCTCAGCACCTGTAGCTTCGTCACCTGCAAGCTCAAGAGTATCGAGAGCTGCCTGTGCGCGGATGAGTGCAGTACCACCACCTGGGACGATACCTTCTTCAACAGCTGCACGTGTAGCGTGGAGAGCATCGTCTACGCGATCCTTCTTCTCCTTCATCTCTGTCTCAGTAGCAGCACCAACGTTGATCACGGCAACACCACCTGCGAGCTTGGCAAGACGCTCCTGGAGCTTCTCGCGGTCGTAGTCGGAAGTAGTTTCACCAATCTGACGGCGGATCTGGTTCACACGGCCAGTGATGGCATCGGAACCACCTTCACCTTCAACGATGGTGGTAGCGTCCTTGGAGATAGAGATACGCTTAGCGGAACCAAGGTCGTCGAGCTCAACAGCCTCAAGCTTGATGCCAAGCTCTTCAGTGATGACCTTACCACCGGTGAGGATGGCGATGTCTTCGAGCATAGCCTTACGACGGTCACCGAAACCTGGAGCCTTAACTGCAGCGATGTTGAGAGTACCGCGGAGCTTGTTCACTACGAGAGTAGCGAGGGCTTCACCTTCAACGTCCTCAGCAATGATGAGAAGTGGGCGGCCTGTCTTGGCTGCTTTCTCAAGGAGTGGAAGCATGTCCTTCAGGGAGGAGATCTTCTTCTCGTGGATGAGGATGAGAGCGTTGTCGAGGGAGCACTCCATGCTCTCTGGATCAGTCACGAAGTAAGGAGAAAGGTAGCCCTTGTCGAACTGCATACCTTCAACCACGTCGAGAGTGGTTTCGATACCCTTGGCTTCTTCAACGGTGATGGTGCCGTCTTTGCCAACCTTGTCCATCGCTTCAGCAATGATGTCACCGATCTCTGTGTCCCAGTTAGCGGAAACAGTCGCCACCTGAGCGATTTCCTTGGTGTCGGAAACTTCCTTGGAGATCTCTGCAAGGCGAGCAACGATTGCCTCGGATGCCTTGAGAATACCACGCTGGAGGCTGATTGGGTTAGCGCCAGCTGTTACGTTACGAAGACCTTCCTTGTAGATTGCTTCAGCAAGAACGGTCGCTGTGGTGGTACCGTCACCAGCAACGTCGGATGTCTTGGAGGATACTTCACGGATGAGCTGAGCGCCCATGTTCTCGTATGCGTCCTCAAGCTCGATTTCCTTAGCAACAGAAACACCATCCTTGGTGATTGTTGGGGAACCGAACTTCTTGTCGATGATTACGTTGCGACCGGATGGTCCAAGTGTTGCTTTAACAGCTGCAGCGAGCTTCTCCACACCGCGGAGAAGGGACTGGCGTGCCTTTTCGTCAAATTCTAATTGCTTAGCCATAATGTTTATAAAAGTTTTTTGTTAGATCGTTTAATTAACCTACGATGCCGAGGATGTCGGACTCCTGAAGGATGAGGTGATCAACACCATCCACCTTCACGTCAGTTCCGCCATACTTGGAGATCAGAACGACATCGTTCACCTTGACGGAGAATTCGAAGTCGCTTCCATCTTCGTTCTTACCGCCTGTACCAAGGGCAACCACAGTAGCTTCTTGTGGCTTTTCCTTGGCTGTATCAGGGAGAACGATACCGCCTGCGCTGACTTCATCAGCTTCGATGCGCTTAACGAGTACGCGCTGTCCGAGTGGTGTAATGCTAGACATAATGTTTAGTTCGTTTGTTTTATTGTTTAGATTATTGTTTTTGTTAGTTCGCTACATGGAAGCAGCTAAAAAGTTTAGGTCATTAGTCAGGGGTCAATAGTCATTAGGTAGATGCCGCTTGCCCGATGGAGGAAATGTAAGCGTTAAGCCGCTTCTTCAGCGTTTCCAACTTCGCATAGAGCTGTCGTGCCATTTCGTCTGGAATCACCCCCCTTCTTGCAGCTTTTTCCACCCAAGTCTGGGTTTCTTGCAGACTACCTCGAGCATAGAAGCAGAACTTCTGATTCTCCTTATAATGGAAGCGCCCGTAGCCTTCAGTGAGATTCGCAGCTATCGAATCCGTACTGCGTACTAACTGCAGCCCAAGTGAGCTTTTAGCAAAGCCATCCCAGGATACGACCAAAGCCCAGATCTCCTCAGCGAGGCTCATCGCTTCGCGGTAGATTTCCAAGTCGTTGATCGTTTTTGAAGACATAGGCTTTTACTTTTAGCAAAGTCACGGGTGAACCTAACCACCCGTGACTAATGACTTGTCAACTAATGACAGCCGTCAGGCTTAGTCTTCTACGACTTCAGCGTCGACAACCTTTCCTTTAGCTTTCTTTGGCTCGCCAGATTCTGAGTCATCGGCTGGCTCAGCTGTTGGAGCTGGACCGCCTGCTGCACCTGCAGCCTGGGCTGCCTGGGAGAGCTGCTGAAGCATCGCTTCGAGATCAGCCTTGGCAGACTTGATCTTGTCGAGGTCGTCCTCTTTGAGGGCTTCCTTGACGGCATCGATCTTGCCTTGGATCTCAGTCTTGAGTTCAGCTGGAGCTTGGTCACCCATTTCTTCGAGTTGCTTCTCGACTTGGTGAGCCATGCTGTCTGCCTCGTTCTTGACCTGCACTGCTTCTGCACGCTGGGCGTCTGCCTCTGCGTTCTCTTCAGCTTCGCGCTTGGCCTTCTCGATTTCTTCGTCAGAGAGACCGCTGGAGCCTTCGATGGAGATCTTCTGCTCTTTGCCGGACTTTTTGTCCTTGGCGGAAACGTGAAGGATACCGTTGGCGTCGATATCGAAGGTCACTTCGATCTGAGGCATACCGCGTGGTGCCGGCTCGATGCCGTCCAGGCGGAAGTTACCGAGGATCTTGTTGTCTTCGAACATCTTGCGCTCACCCTGACAGATGCGGATGTCCACAGCTGGCTGGTTGTCCGCAGCGGTGGAGAAAGTCTGGGACTTCTTCGCTGGGATGGTGGTGTTACGCTCGATCATTGGAGTGGCGATGCTACCTGCTGTCTCGATGGAGAGAGTCAGTGGAGCCACGTCCAGAAGAAGAACGTCGTTCACGTCACCCTGAAGAACACCACCCTGAATCGCAGCACCGATGGCTACCACTTCATCCGGGTTCACACCCTTGTGTGGTTCCTTACCTGCAAGCGCCTTGGCTGTTTCCACAACCTTAGGCATGCGGGTCATACCACCGACGAGCACGAGCTCGTCCACCTCGCTGGCAGATACACCTGCCTCCTTGAGACAGTCGAGTACTGGCTTCTTCGTGCGAGCGAAGAGGCTGTCAGTAAGCTGCTCAAGCTTGGAGCGGCTGATGGTAAGCTGGATGTGCTTAGGACCGTTCTGGTCTGCTGTGATGAACGGAAGGTTGATGTCGTAGGACTGGGAGCTGGAGAGGGAGATCTTCGCCTTCTCAGCTTCTTCCTTGATACGCTGCAGAGCGTCTGGCTGACCGGAGAGGTCAATACCTTCGTTGCTCTTGAACTCGTTCACAACGAACTCGATGAGTGCGTTATCCCAGTCGTCACCACCAAGCTGGGTGTCACCGTCAGTTGCAAGTACCTCGAAGACACCGTCACCGATTTCCAGCACGGAGATATCGAAGGTACCACCACCAAGGTCGTATACCGCGATCTTCTCGTCGGACTTCTTGTCCAGACCGTAGGCAAGAGCTGCTGCGGTAGGCTCGTTGATGATACGGCGAACTTTAAGTCCTGCGATCTCTCCAGCTGCCTTAGTAGCACTACGCTGGGAGTCGTTGAAGTAAGCTGGAACAGTGATCACTGCTTCAGTGATGGTTTCACCGAGCTTGGACTCAGCATCGCTCTTAAGCTTGCCGAGAACCATGGCAGCGATTTCCTGCGGGCTGTATACTTTGCTTTCTCCAGCTACATCCACCTTGATGTGGGCGTCGCCGTTGTCTGCCTTCACGATCTCATAAGGCATGCGCTTGTCTGCGTCTGTAAGCTCGTCGAACTTGCGACCGATGAGACGCTTAGCGGAGAAGATCGTGTTTCTTGGGTTGGTAACAGCCTGGCGCTTGGCAGCTTGACCTACCAGACGCTCACCACTCTTAGTGAATGCCACTACGGATGGAGTAGTGCGTGCACCTTCGGAGTTTTCCAAAACTGTCGCCTCGCCACCGTCCATGACGGCCATACAGGAGTTGGTTGTACCCAAGTCGATTCCTAGAATTTTAGCCATAATCTTTGTTTCTTTCTATTGAGGTTAAATATCAGCCTGCATGCCTTTGGCGCGCGCAGGCGCGTTCTTACCATTTACTAACGCAGGTTTCATGCCACCCGCCCAAGCAAAGAACCAACCCTCTCTATATCAACAAAACACAATGGAACCCGTAACAGCACGCTCCTTCAAACACCCCTCAAAAGGGACAAAATGACACGCCAGCGCGACACAGTAGCGCGCCATAGTGACACAGAATAAGCGGACAAGCTGTCACGATGACCTGCACACTTTTTAGCTAGTCATCGTCAAAATTCACTCTTCCCATGGCTAACAATGTCCTTTATGAAATGATGCCCTAACGCGCACGTACTCTTACAACGCTATTAATCAACTATACTTAACCTAACTATGAGTAACGCTAAAGCCAGCTCTACCGGAACCGTCATCCGGTTATCGATCATGATGTTCCTCCAGTTCTTTATCTGGGGAGCATGGTATGTAGCCCTCTGGGGATTCCTTGACCAAAACGGCATGACTGCCATCGGTGCAGGTGGATCCTACGACGCGGCCGCCTATACAGTAGCCCCTATCGCAGCCATCCTAGCCCCACTTACCTTGGGACTCATCGCTGACCGATTCCTCAATACAGAGAAAGTTCTCTCAATCCTCTTCCTTATTGGTGCAGCACTACTGTACTACGCACCAAGCCTAGCCTCTGCTGGAGCACCAGACTCACTTCTTGGTCAGTTTAGCCATCCTATGATTCTCTGCTTGTTGGCTTACATGATCTGCTTCATGCCAACTCTCGGCCTGACAGCAAGTCTCTCCTTCAGCCACCTCGACAATGCCGAGAAGCAGTTCCCCATAGTACGCGTACTAGGCACCATTGGCTGGATCGTGGGTAACTGGGTGATGTGGGGATCACGCATGTTCACAGGAGAACAAGCACTGGTCAATGAAGCTAAAGAAGGCCTAGCAGCCGCTACAGAAAGTGGAATCCAGGCAGATATTGCAACAGCTACAGAAAAATTGAATTCTGTAATGGCTAGCATTTCATTCTCTGACAATTCCCAGCACATCTTCACCGCTGCAGCCATTGCTTCTGCGCTACTTGGCATCTACTGCCTCACCCTTCCAAAAACAGCTCCTCCATCCAAAGGTAAGAAAATCGCTGTCGGCGAAATCGTCGGTAAAGACGCTTGGGGCCTCCTCAAAAACAAGAGCTTCTTCGTATTCGCTCTCGCCAGCTTCTTGATCTGTATTCCACTCGCTGGATACTACGCTAAGGGCTACGGATATGTCGGGGAAATGGGCGTCACTCTCTTCGGCTCCACCACAGGCGCCATGAGTACCGGCCAGATGTCTGAGATCATCTTCATGCTCATCATGCCATTCTGCTTCGCCCGACTTGGAGTAAAATGGATGCTCACTATCGGCATGGCAGCCTGGGTAGCACGTTATGGTCTCTGGGGCTATGCATTCGGCCAGGAAGGCCCAATGCTAACTCTGCCAATCTTCATTGGTATTCTCCTCCACGGTATCTGCTATGACTTCTTCTTCGTCACTGGCATGATCTACACCGACAAGAAAGCACCACCAGCCATCCGCAATCAGGCCCAGTCTCTCGTTGTGATGCTTACCCAAGGCCTCGGTCTTGGTATCGGAGCTCAGCTCTTTGGTCAATGGACTGGAATGTGCACCTCAGACGGCGTAATTGACTTTGCCAAATTCTGGTATGTTCCTGCAGCATTTGCTCTGGGAGTCATGGTTCTCTTCTTCATGTTCTTCTGGGACAAAGTGAAGACCGACGATGTGGATCTGGAAGAAGCCGCCGAGGCAGCGACTCCGGATTCCGAGTCTGCCATGTAAGTCACTGGACAGACAAAATCGAAACCTTTCAAACACCCGGCTGCTTAGCCGGGTGTTTTTGTTTCTTATCCTGTCAGGATCTGAAAGATCGTGGTATATGATGGCGTCTCCCTGCTGTGTGATTGCTTGCCGCATTCACGGACGCAAGGACCCAAAAAACGACGAATTAAGCTCATGACTGAAATCAACCGCCGCCAAGCACTCGGCAAACTCGCCACACTAGCCACTGTATCGATTGTTCCAAGCCGCGTTCTTGGACTCTCAGGCCAGACACCACCATCCGAGGAACTCACCCGCGCCATCATCGGCTGCGGCGGCATCTGTACCAATCACCTGGGCCGTCCGGGCCGCTTGCTCGCTCTCTGTGATGTGGATTCTTCCCGTCTCGCTGGCCGCATGAAAGAGGTTCAGGGCAAGGGCAACAAAGAAGTCAAAGGCTATCACGACTTCCGCGAGATTCTCGAGCGCAAGGACATCGACATCATTCACGTAGCCACCCCGCCTCACTGGCATGCCTACATGGCGATGGCTTCCTCCAATGCCGGCAAGGCCGTCTGGGGCGAGAAGCCGATGAGCCGTACCATCGGTGAAGGCATGGCCATGCGCGACCTGATCAACAAGAACCAGACCGCCTTCCGCCTGAACACTTGGTTCCGCTTCAAGAGCAAATTTTATGGCTCCAATGTCCTCGCCCGGGACGTCCGCAAGGTCGTGGCCAGCGGCATGCTTGGAGACGGACCACTCAAGGTCACCCTCAGTGGGGTCACCGGCTTCAACTGGAAATTCAACTGGGTGGGCAAGACCGAACTTCCCATCATGGAGGTGCCTGAGGTACTGGATTACGACTCCTGGCTTGGACCTGCACCGTACCGCCCGTACTCCCGCCACAGAACCCACGGCACCTTCCGCGGCTACTGGGACTACGATGGTGGCGGACTGGGAGACATGGGGCAGCACTACCTCGATCCCGTTCAGTATATCCTCGGCAAGGACGATGAGCTTCCTGTTTCCGTGGAAATCGATGCCGACCCACAGGATACCGATGCAGTCGGCAGCTGGCGCCGCATCACCTACAAGTACGCAGACGGAACAACCATCGTACTGGATGGCGCAAACAAGGACAAGAACGCCGCCTTCATCGAAGGTTCCAAAGGGAAAATCTTCAGAGGCTTCAAGTCGGACATCCCAGACTTCGAGAAAAAGGTCGCCCAACTCCCCGACCCTCCAGCACAGGTCACCGATTTCCACCAGGCCATCCGCGAGAAGAAGCTCTTCGCTCTGAACCAGAACAACGGCTTCAACTCCTGCACCTTGGTCAACCTCGGCAAGATCGCCCACCGCACCAATACCAACATCACTTTTGATCCAAAGAAAATGGAAATCACCAACAGCAAGCTGGCTAACTCACTCATCCATCAGCCGGATCGCCCCAAATGGGATCACCGCAGCCTCATCAAAGGCTAATAGGGCACCATCCACCCTTGCCCCCCGACTCCCCCCCACTTATGAATTCACCAGCACTCAAACTGTAACCACACGAATATGATTAAGATCCTCTGCGCCGGCGCCGGCCACATGGGCCGCTCACACGCACTCGCCTACCACAATATCCCTGAATTCGAAATCGTTGGCATCTGCACCCGCTCTGCAGGTTCCCGTGAAAAGCTTAATGACGAACTCGGTGGCGGCTACGCCCTCTACGACGACTTCTATAAAGCTCTGGAGGAAACCAAGCCAGACGCCGTCTCCATCTCCACTTACCCAGACACGCACGCTCCTTATGCCAAGGCAGCCTTCGAGGCTGGCTGCGATGTCTTCATCGAGAAGCCACTCGCTGAGACCGTGGAAGAAGCCGAGGAAATCGTCGAATCAGCCAAGGCAAACGGCCGCAAGCTGGTAATCGGCTACATTCTCCGCCACCATCCATCCTGGCAGAAATTCATCGAGATGTCCCATGACCTTGGCAAGCCGCTCGTCATGCGCATGAACCTCAACCAGCAGTCTTTCGGCGACAACTGGAACACCCACAAGAACCTCATGTCCTCCATCTCTCCGATCGTGGACTGCGGTGTTCACTACGTGGACGTGATGTGTCAGATGACACGCTCCAAGCCAGTCCGCGTAGCTGGTCTCGGTGCACGTCTCACCGACGAGCTTCCTGAGGGCAAGATCAACTACGGCCACCTCCAGGTCACCTTCGAAGACGGTTCTGTAGGTTGGTACGAAGCTGGCTGGGGCCCAATGATGTCCGAAACCGCTTTCTTCGTGAAAGACGTGGTTGGACCTAACGGCTGTGTCACTATCGAAGCCAAGGATGCCGCCGGCGAAGGTGCCTCTGCAGACGTGGACGCGCACACCAAGACGAATACCCTGCGCCGCCACTTCTCCGAACTCGACGAGAACAACCAGTTCGTCAAAAAGGACGAATGGGTAGAGACTGGCGATGAGCCAGATCACGACGGCCTTTGCCACCGTGAGCAGGAATACTTCCTCAAAGCCATCCAGGAAAACATCGATCTAACCGATCACATGGACGATGCAATCAACTCCATGAAGATCGTAGCCGCTGCGGACAAGTCATTCCGCACTGGTGAGATTGTTCATCTGTAGGCTTGCAGAATCAACTGCCTCCAGAAATTGTAGGTCATGTCTGGAAAACCGGAGTGGATTTACAAATCTGGAGGCAAATTTTTTTATGCCAATGGCGACAACCTCACTACCGAGGTTCAAAGCCAGTTTGCGCAGAATGCTGAAGCTGTAGCCCAGCAGAGCATTCAGAAGAATTCTTGGAAACAATCCTCGGACAATACTCCCTTCGGTATGTCCGCCACCGCTTGGAAGGCTAACAACAGCTGGGAGCACTACACTCCGAAGTTCGAATCGATCTCTCGTGCCAAAGCTGTAGGCGAGGTTTACTACGTACTCAGCCTCCCTAACGTCAGCGGGCTTTTCAAAAAAGACCTCAATAGCGACGAGGAGCACCGGATCTTTCACAAGGACCAGATCGACATTGCCGAGATCCGCCACCACCCCAAGTCCAAGTACATTGCGGCTTCTCTCCGGAACAAGGACAATGCCCACATCGTGGTCATGTCTAACCACAAGTTTGACTACAAGATCCTAACGGATGGAGACGTCTTTGACTCCAGCCCTAGCTGGGACCAAGAGCACGGCACCTCCATTCTCTACCAGAGCAGTGGTATCGGGCGAGATGAAGATGGCTACTACGCAGGCAGGACACCCAGCAGTATCGAGCAGATCTGCGTCAAAACCGGTGAACACCAAACCCTGCTAGAAGATGCCGAGCACGATCTGCTAGCTCCGCAGACTGACGCCGAGGGCAATTTGTATTTCATCCGCCGCCCGATGGAGAACTCTAACCGCAAACTCCCTCTCCACAAAGTGGCTCTGGAGACCATTCTCATTCCATTCAGAATCGCCAAGACCGCTTATCTGGTAGTCGACAGCATTTCCAAGCTCACCAGGAAAAAGCCTTTGGCCAATTTGGGACCTGAGGACAAACCCCAGCAGCCCCAGAAATGGAAGAACATCAAAGGCGTGATGGTCGACCTCAGCAAAACCAAATCCCCTAAAGGTGAGGATGAGGCATCGATTGTCCCCCATTCCTGGAAACTCATCAAACGTCTCAAGGATGGAAGCGAACAGGTGCTCAAGACAGCCCTGCTTGACTTCGACGTCAGGCACGATGGCGCCATTCTGGCCTCTGACGGGCGCAAGATCCTCTCCATCATCGGAGGCAAGACCCAGACACTCCTCAAGACGGACGGAATTGCAGACGAAGTGAGGTGGATGTGAGCCCTTTGAGGGTGGAAATGCAAAAAAATTACAACTACCCCAGAAGCCCAGAATTCCTTGTGGCGCCTGTCTCAGACGAGATTGGCGCCTTCTTTTTGGCAGCCAATTCAAACGACCGAGAGAAAAACCTGCTTTACATGCCAATCGGAACCATGGTGTATTCTATGCAATATTTATTTCTATAACCCGATCTTATATCACGAGAGTTATCATACTCTGTGGTCTGAGATCACATTATAATCAGGTTTACCCCACCCCTGACCTAGAGCCCGTTCTCCCCGGAGAGCGGGCTTTCTTCGTTTTGTCTAACTCATTCTATCAGGGCGCTTGAGCACAAATTTGATTGCGAAAACAACACCCCTCCAGACTCCAACAGCATTCATCTTTTCGATTAAAACCATTAATCCCCCGATACTCACACTATCATAAACCCAAACCATAAACCTATTATGTGCTTCCGCTCGATCACACAACTAGCACTTTTAAGTACTAGTCTCACACTACCGCTCTACGCCCAGAGCACGATGAACCTCAACGCTCTAGCAGACTCCTACGCGAACGCTTCGCGTTCGAATAAAAACTACGGGGAAAGCATCGACCTTACACTCCGCTCCGGCAACAAGATTGCATTCCTCAAATTTGAGGTTCCTGAGCTGCCCGGTGCCATTCTCTCTGCTGAGCTCCAGCTCTATGCCATGAATGCTGCCAGCCAGATCGGTATCCATAACGTTGACGACGACTCTTGGCAGGAAAACACCCTCAACTGGGACCTCAAGCCCGACCACACCCTGACAGCTGCTACCTCTGGTGCTCTCATTGCGAATGCCTACAACACATTCGACGTCAGCTCCCTTGTCAACAGCTCCGGAGTACACAGCCTGGCCCTGCTTTACGGGGACAAAGGCAACATCGATATCAGTAGTCGTGAAACCAACTTTCAACCCATCCTGCACATCACCTATGATGACAGCAATGTGGCACCCAATGGCAGTGATGACGAGTTCTACGTCATCCACGACACAGACCGCACGATTTCCGGCTCCGGTGTACTCAGCAATGACCAAGACCCGAATGGTGACACACTCACAGCCAAGCTGCAATCCGCGCCTACCCGAGGCAGCGTCACACTCAATGCAGACGGATCTTTTGTTTACACCCCCACTCCAGGAGAGTTCGGGGTAGATTCATTCACCTACGTAGCAAATGACGGCTACCTGGACTCGGCACCAGTGACCGTCACCCTCTATCTGCGCGGCTACTCATTCCTTCTCCCCAGCGCGGAACTGGACAAGCTGGAAGGCGATCTGGGGATTGATCTTAGCCTAGACCAAGAACTGGATCTCATCTGGGCAGTCAATCCCCCACCTGCCGACAGCTCCCGACTGAATCAATCCAATGCAAGGATCGAACAACACCGTAAGTCCGACTTCTCACTGAACTTGCTGGATTCAAATGGAGTTCCACTTACCGGAGCCTCAGTCAGCGCAAGCTTGAAGAAACGCCAGTTTCGTTTTGGCGGTGTACTTAGCCTAAAACATTTCGCCGGTGCTAACACCGACGGACTGAACGGTCAGGCATACAAAGATAAGATCAAAACTTACTTCGATGCGGTAGGCCTGATGAACGGCCTGAAACCCAAGCTCAGTGCTGGCAATGAACAATACCTTCCTGACTTCTTCCAGTGGTGCCAGCAAAATGATGTACCGGTGCGCGGCCACTTGCTTCTCTGGCCTGGTGGCAACCACCTCAGTGCCGAGGTCGAAGCCAAGACCACTGCCATCGAGCAAAGCGAAGACCCCACAGAGATCGCCACCCTCACTGCTGAGCTTCGCACTCTAGTCGATAATGAGATTACCACCTGGGCCGCGACCTGGGATGTGTACGAGTGGGACGTCCTGAATGAGATTCTCTCTAACCAACGTCTCCAGAATATCTTTGGCGATGCCGAAATGATTCGCTGGTTCTCACTAGCCCAGCAGAACATGGTCGACCCAAATGCTGATCTATTACTCAACGACTACCAGATCATTTCCTGCAAAGAAGAGAGCCGAATCGCGGCCTACAAAGAGCGTCTGGACTATCTCGTGAATAACGGCGCAGCTATCACAGCCATCGGTTTCCAGTCCCGCTACAAATGGAGACATGAAGACCCGGAAACACTCTACAACCGCTTGGACCAATTCTCTTCCTACAACATGAAACTGGTAGGCACTGAATTCGAAATCAAGACATCCCCTGGAGTATTCGAGCCCAATGAATACACCCGGGCCAGAATGACCGCTGAAACCATGACGGCCTACCTTTCTCACCCTAAGGTCACCTCCCTCTTCGCCTGGGATTTCGGCAAAGACTACAGTGAGCGCGCCTTGTTAGACTCCAGTGGAAACCCAAAACTGAACGGCCTCGTCTGGTACTACCTGAACCGGATCCGCTTCACGAGTGCAGCTTCCACAGATTCCGATGCCGACGGCATGGCGAGCTTCAGAGGCTTCCATGGTGAGTATGAAGTCACGGTAGAGCACGAAGGCAGAAGTTTCACCACGAACATCAATCTCACCGATGGCTCCGCACAGGAGGTCAACCTACCATTCTCTGGCACCGTGAGCAGCAACTACGCTCCATCTGAAGACACATTCGTCTACGATAACAATGAAACCCTAACGCCATACAACTGGCAGCGTTTCGATCTCCGCACGGATCCTGACGGCCCATACAGCAGAATCGCCTATCTGAAGTTCGACCTCTCACAAATGTCTGGGGAAGAAGTGAGCACCATCCTGAGACTCTACTCCGAAGTCGCTACTACTTCACTTTCCATCTATCAGGTAGATGATTCCAGCTGGAATCAAGAGACTCTCAACTGGACGAACAAACCGGATCTGGGAACCCTGCTCGCCACCGTCAGCACCCAGGACAACACCTGGGTAGAGATCCCGCTCAACTTTGCGGATAACCCCGGCGTCATCACCCTAGCGATCATAAACAATCTGGATCAGATAGCCAAAGTGTCTTCCTCCGAGTCCAGCAATCCTCCATCACTGGTGACCACAGAGCCCTACACTGCTCCCTGACATCAGTACATTCTATTTCCCAAAGACCACGGCCTCAGAGCCTAACCAGCTCTGAGGCCTTTTTCTGCGGCTGAAACAATTTACGCATACACACAAGAATCATGAGAAAACTAACAAGCTCGTGAGAAGGTTTCGGCACAGCACTTGCAAAAGCCGATACCTGAGCCCCCCGATAAACATGACCACCCGCACTCTCTACACCCATGCTCACCCGCTCACTAAGCCTGATTATTCTATGCCTGGCCACGATTGTCCCTACGCTCACAGCACAGACCATCGTCGATGTTCCTGTATCTGCTGACACTTGGGTCAATGACGCGCGACCGACGAGGACCTACGGTGACAGCAGCAAGATGCGGCTGAAGTCCTCTGGTAAAATCGGCTTCCTCCAGTTTGACGTAGAGGGCATTCCCGGAACCATTCTCTCAGCCGAGCTTCACCTCTACGCCCTAAGCACGACGAGTGAAATCACGATCCACGATGTTGCAGACGACACATGGGATGAGAAACAGCTCATGTGGGACAACAAGCCGGACATCACCACTCTAGCCACAGCCACAGGCAGCACTACAGCGAATAGCTATACTTCCTACGACCTCGGCAACTTGATCACCATGAACGGCCTTCACAGTCTGGCCCTGCAAACCAGCAGTACCAGTTTCGTGGACCTCGGAACACGAGAAGCCTCACAAGGCGCCTTCCTTCGAATCACCTATGATAACAGCAATGAGGCCCCCGAGGGGAAAGATGATGAGTTTTATGTGATCCATGACACCGCCCGCACTATCAGCCAGCCTGGTGTACTCAGTAATGATACGGATGCCAATGATGACGCCATCACCGCCGTTCTTGAGTCCACCACAACCAAAGGCAGCCTCGCTCTCAGTGCCGACGGCTCATTCGTCTACACTCCGACTCCCGGTCAGTACGGCACGGATAGTTTCACCTACCGGGTCAGTGATGGGAATTTCCAGTCAGATCCCGTAACCGTCACCCTCTATCTTCGTGGGCGCGCGATTCTTCTCAGTGACGCCGAGAGAGACCAATTGGAGAACGATCTAGGCATTACGCTAGGCCTGAACCAAGAGCTCGATCTCATTTGGGCGGTCGATCCACCACCTGCCGACAGTAGTCGTCTGGATCAGGCGCATGCCAGGATAGAACAACACCGTAAGTCTGACTTCACTCTTCAGATCATGGACGCAAACGGCAATGCCCTCCAGAACGCCGCCATCCATGCCAGCCTCAAGAAACGGAAGTTCCGCTTTGGTGGCGTGCTCAGCCTCAAGCATTTTGCCTCGGCAGATACAGATGGCCACCACGGCCAGGCCTATAAGGACAAAATTAAAACTTACTTTGATGCCGTCGGCCTGATGAACGGCCTGAAACCCAAGCTAAGAGGTGGATTCGAGGAATACCTGCCAGACTTCTTCGACTGGTGTTCCAATCATGATGTCCCGGTTCGCGGCCACCTTCT